>JAFXCU010000198.1 GCA_017521345.1 Ruminiclostridium sp.
GGCAACAAGGGCTATGACTGCGCCCTGGGTGCCGTGGAAATGGTCAACCTCATCCGGGACATTGAATCCTGATTCTCTCTATCTCCTGCGATACACTCCCTCCTGTCAGGTGGCCTCTGCTGCCAGCACAGCAGAGGCCATCCATAAAAAGAGCACGGAACCCTTCTCCCGGGTCCCGTGCTCTTTTTCACTCTTGTGCGGCGATCCGCTCGGCCAGATCGGTGAGGTACATCCAACGGTCCATCTTTTCTTCCAGTTCTGCCGAGAGCTGGGTCTGCTTCTCGGTGAGCTCCTGAAGCTTTACATAGTCGCTGCCAGCGGCAGACATATCCTGCTCCACCTGGGCAATGGCCTCCTCCAGGGCGGCGATGTCGTCTTCGATGGTATTGAACTCATGCTGCTCCTTGAAGGTAAACTTCAGCTTCTTCTGGCGGGTGGGCTTTTCCTGTTTGGGGGCCTTGTCCTTCTTCTCGGCCTTTTCCAGGGCCCGTTCCTCCGCCCGGCGCTTTTCCAGGTAGTCGGTGAAATTACCGGTGTAGCGAGTGATGAATCCCCCCTCGCCTACCTCAAAGATCTCCTCAGCCACCTTGTCCAGGAAGTACCGGTCATGGGACACGGCGATGACCGCCCCGGGGAAGGTCTCCAGGTACTCCTCCAGGATGGCCAGGGTGGTCACGTCCAGGTCGTTGGTGGGCTCGTCCAGCAGGAGGATGTTGGGGGCCTCCATGAGAACGGACAGCAGGTAGAGTCTCCGCCGCTCGCCGCCGGAGAGCTTGCCGATGGGCTGGCCCTGAAGCTGGGTGGGGAAAAGGAACCGCTCCATCATCTGGGTGGCAGAGAAGTTGCCCTCCCGGGTCATGACCTCTCCGGCGATCTCGTGGATGAAGTCGTAGACCCGCTGGTCCAGATCCAGCTCCCGGCCCTCCTGGGAGAAGTAGCCGATGCGGACGGTCTCACCCCAGTCGATGGTGCCGGCATCGGGAGATATCTTGCCTGCAATGAGGTTCAGCAGGGTGGACTTGCCTGCGCCGTTCCGGCCCACGATGCCCACCCGGGCATCCCGGGCCACGCCATAGGAGAAGTTGGACAGGACAGTCTTGTCCCCAAAGGACTTCCAGACCTCCTTCAGCTCCACGGTCTTCCGGCCCAGGCGGCTGGACAGGGTGGCCATCTGGACGGACTGGTCCACCTCAGGGCCGGACTGATTCTTCAGTTCCTCATACCTGGCGATGCGGTCCTTATTCTTAGTGCGGCGGGCCTGGGCCCCCCGCATGATCCACTGGTACTCCACCCGGAGGATGGACATGCGCTTGCGCTGGGCGGCCTGCTCCATCTCCTCCTGTTGTGTCTTCAGTTCCAGATATTTGGAATAATTGGCCTCGTAGTGGCGGATATGGCAGTGGGACAGCTCGGTGATCCGGTTGGCCACCCGCTCCAGGAAGTAGCGGTCGTGGGTGACCATCACCAGTCCCCCGGTGACCTTCTGCAGGTGGCCCTCCAGCCAGAGGATCATGTCGCTGTCCAGATGGTTGGTGGGCTCATCCAGGATGAGGACGTCGGCCGGGTGGAGGAGGACGGCCGCCAGGGCCACACGCTTCCGCTGACCGCCGGACAGGGTACCAACCGCCTGCTCAAAATCGGTGATCCCCAGGCGGGTGAGCATGGTCTTGGCCTCGTACTCCATGAGGGTGCGCACGTCGGGGGAGAAGTCGGCAAAGACCTGCTCCAGGACGGTGTTGTTCTCGTCCATCTTGGGGTTCTGGCTCAAAAAGCTCACCTGGACGTTGGGATCCAGGGAGACCTTGCCCTCGTCCGGGACCTGATCTCCGGCCAGGACCCGGAGGAAGCTGCTCTTTCCGGTGCCGTTGATGCCGATGATGCCGATCTTGTCCCCTTCATTCAAATATAAGGTAACGTCGTCAAGCAGCTGCTTGAGACCAAAGTTCAAAGAAATATGTTCTGCTGTCAGGAGCATGAATGGGTTCTCCTTTGGGAAAGAAATCTGGACAAGTCCAGTGTTTTCCTCTATGATAATATCCAGCGACCAAAAATGCAAGGAGGGATGGAGATGGAATGGCTTTTTCTGGGGGGCTTCTGCGCCCTGCTCACCGCCAGCCTGGCCCTGGACTTCTTCATCCTCTGGGCCCTGCTGGGGGGCTACCTCCTGTTCTTCTCCTACGGGCTGGTGAAGGGCCACAGGCCCAAGGCCCTGCTGGCCATGTCCTGGGAGGGCCTGCGGACGGTGAAAACCATCCTGTTTCTCTTCCTGCTCATCGGCATGATCACCGCCCTGTGGCGGGCCTCCGGCACCATCCCCTTCCTCATCTACCATGCGGCGGGGCTCATCTCCCCGGCGGTCTTCCCCCTGCTGGCCTTCCTGCTGTGTTCAGTGATGTCCACCCTCACCGGCACCTCCTTTGGCACCGCCGCCACCATCGGGGTCATCTGCATGTCCATCGCCCAGGCCATGGGCCTCAGCCCGGTCCTTTCCGCCGGAGCCATCCTGTCCGGAGCCTTTTTCGGGGACCGCTGCTCCCCCATGTCCACCAGCGCCCTGCTGGTGGCCGCCCTGACCAAGACCGATATCTACGACAACATCCGCGGCATGGTCCGCACCGCCTGGGTCCCTCTGATCCTCACCTGCGGCATCTACCTGGCCTTTGGTCTGAGCCACCCGGATGGGACCTTCTCCCAGGATCTGCTGGCCCCCTTTGCCCAGGGGTTCGACCTCCACTGGACCACCGTCCTGCCAGCCCTGGTCATCATTGTCCTCTCCCTGGCCCGGTGCCCGGTGAAGCTCACCATGGGCCTGAGCATTCTTGTGAGCGCCGTTCTCTGCCTGACCCTTCAGGACATGGGGCCGGGAGAACTGCTGCGGTCCGCCCTGCTGGGCTATACCCCTTCCCTGCCGGAGCTGAAGGACCTTCTCTCGGGGGGCGGTATTCTCTCCATGGCCACCCCTCTGTGCATCGTGTCGGTGTCCTCCACCTTCTCCGGCCTGTTCAACGGCACCGGCCTGCTGGACGGGCTGAAGGATGCCGTCCACAAACTGGCAGGAAAGGTCACCCCCTTCGGCTCCCTCTTTGGGACCTCCATCCTTACCTCCATGATCGCCTGCAACCAGTCCCTGGCCATCATGCTGTCCCACTCCCTGTGCCAGGAGGACTTCACAGACCAGGACCTGGCCATCGGCATGGAAAACACGGTGGTGGTCATCGCCCCCCTCATCCCCTGGTCCATTGCGGGCACTGTCCCTCTGGCCTCTCTGGGCGCACCCCCGGAGGCCATGCTGGCAGCTTGCTATCTGTATCTCATCCCTCTGTGGAACCTGCTTGTCCACCTGAAAACGCGCAAAAAATCCGCTCTCACATGAGAGCGGATTTTTTATAACAGCAGATAGGTCATCAGGGGCAGGGTCACAGCACTGAGAACGGTACTCAGGAACTTGATCTTGGAAGCCAGGGTGTCGTCCGCCCCAAAGCGGACACTGAGGATGGTGATCATGGCGGCGCTGGGACAGGCGGCAATGACCACCAGAACCCCAAAAACAAGACTTCCCGGGTCCAGGAACAGCCGGAGGACCGCCCAGGTGACCAGGGGGCACAGGATGAGCTTCACCAGGCTCACGGCGTAGGCCTTGCCATCCAGGAGGGCCTCCCGGATGGGCACGTGGCTCAGGGAGATGCCCACGATGATCATGGACACGGGCACAGTGGCCGCCCCCAGGGTCCTGCAGGTGTCCACCACCAGCTCGGGTACAGGGACCTGGAACAGGAACAGGACGATGGCCAGCAGGGTGGCCACCAGTGGGATGGAAAAAACCTCCCGGAGCTTCACCCGGCCTCTCCCCTCCCCTGCCTGGAGGTAGGCCACCCCCACGGTGTAGAGCAGAAGGTTGAAGGGCAGGTTGGACAGAGAGGCACAGAAGATGGCCTCCCCGCCGAAGAGGGCCTCCACCACAGGAAAGCCAATGAAGACGTTGTTCATAAAGAAGACCGAAAGCCAGGCCACGTTCCGGTCCCTTCCCTGAAACCGGAGCAGGCGGGCGGCCAGCCAACCCAGGATGCCCCCCAGGAAGAAAACCAGAAAGACCGATGCAACGGCCACTGCCAGCTCCCCGTTGGTCATGATGGGCTCTGTGTTCACCACGGAGCTGACGATGAGGCCCACCACAAAGACGTTCATCACCAGGCGGCTGGCCTTCTGGCTGAACTCGCCGTCCACCCAGCCCGCCTTGGCGCAGCCGAAGCCCACCAGCATCAGCAGGACCAGCATGATCATTTTTTCCAGGACGATGAGCCAGGTCATGGCAGTCCTCCTCTCGTGAAAAAAGCCCCTGCCGGAAAGGCAGGGGCTTTGGGTCTCTTAGCTCAGCAGATCACCCTTGGCTTCTGCTTCTTTGGCAGCCTGCTCGGCGGCCAGCTCAGCCTCGTAAGCGGCACGGTGGGCTTCGATGAAAGCCTCCAGGGCAGCCATCTCAGACTGGGCCACATCCAGGTCGAAGTTGAAGTGAGCGATCTCCTCGGCCTGGGCGCCATCCAGGAAGGCCTCCAGGCGGTCCATGCCCTTCTCGATATTCTCCATAGAGACAGCGAAGGACCAGCGGACATAGTTGGGTGCGCCGAAGCCGGTGCCGGGGACCACAGCCACCAGACCCTTTTCCAGCAGCAGGTTGGCGAAGTCGTCGGCGTCACGGACGGGCACACCGTAGAGCTTCTTGCCGATGTAGCCGTCCAGGTTCATAAACATATAGAAGGTGGCGGGGGACTTGATGGCGCTGACGCCGGGGATGTTCTCGATGCGGGCGTACATGTAGTCACGGCGGGCCTGGAACTCCTGGCGCATGGCCTCCACGCTGTCCTGGGGACCGGTGAGAGCCTCCACAGCAGCGGCCTGGGCCATGCTGGCGGTGCCGGACATGCAGTGGCTCAGGTAGTTGCTGATGACCTTCATGATGTCCTTGCGGCCGCAGGCGTAGCCGATACGCCAGCCGGTCATGGCGTAGGTCTTGGAGACGCCGTTGATGAGGATGGTGCGCTCCTTGACCTCCTCGCCCAGAGAGGCGATGGGGGTAAAGGCCTGGCCGTCAAAGACCAGCTTGTCGTAGATCTCGTCGGCGATGATGTAGATGTCACCCTCCACGCAGACCTGGGCCAGAGCTTCCAGCTCCTCCTTGGTGTACATGATGCCGGAGGGGTTGGAGGGGTTGTTCAGGATGATGGCCTTGGTCTCGGGGCAGATGGCCTCCTTCAGCAGCTCGGGGGTGATCTTCAGGCCGGTCTCTGCAGTGGTCTCCAGGATGACGGGCACGCCGCCCACCATCTTGATGGCCTCATAGTAGGTGACCCAGTAGGGTGCGGGCAGGATGACCTCGTCACCGGGGTTCACCAGGGCCTTCAGGACCACGTAGACCATGTGCTTGGCGCCGCCGGTGACCACGATCTCGTCGGTGGCGTACTCCAGGCCCCAGTCCTCCTTCAGGCGGTAGCTGACGGCATTGCGCACGTCCATGGTGCCGGAAGCGGGGGTGTAGCGGGTCAGGTTATTTTCAATGGCGCGGATGCCGGCCTGCTTGACGTTTTCGGGGGTGTTGAAGTCGGGTTCACCCATGCCGAAACCGATGACGTCGATGCCGTCGGCCTTCATGCGCTTGTACTTGGTATCAATTTCAATGGTGGTAGAGGCCCGGACAGACAGGGCCAGCTTGGACAATGCCTTCATAAAGACACGCCTCCCTTTTCTAGTATTTCTCTCCAGATAGAATCTCTCTTGACGCAATATTATACTTAGATTCCTGCATATTTGCAAGAGCATTCCGGCAAAAAATCTGAATTCTGAACGAAGTAAATTTGTGACTTTCAAAAACGGATAAAATTACCATTTTGGGGCAAACAAAAAACACCCGAAATCTCACGATCTCAGGTGTTCAATGGTGGAGACAACAGAACTCGAATCTGTGACC
>JAFXCU010000199.1 GCA_017521345.1 Ruminiclostridium sp.
ACCTTGCTGGCCTCCTTGAAGAGGTCACGGACACGGGAGGCGCCCACGCCCACGAACATCTCCACGAAGTCGGAACCGGAGATGGAGAAGAAGGGGACGCCGGCCTCACCGACCACGGCCTTGGCCAGAAGGGTCTTACCGGTGCCGGGAGGGCCCACCAGCAGAGCGCCCTTGGGGAGCTTGGCACCGATCTCGGTGTACTTGCCGGGGTTGTGGAGGAAGTCGATGATCTCCACCAGGGACTCCTTGGCCTCGTCCTGACCGGCCACGTCGGCAAAGGTGACGCCGGTGGACTTCTCCATGTAGACCTTGGCGTTGGACTTGCCCACGCCGCCCATACCGCCCATGCCCCCCAGCTTCCGCATGAGGAAGATGAGCAGGCCGAACATCAGGGCCATGGGGATGATATAGCTCAGCAGGAGACTCATGAGATAGGAGGACTCCTCCTGCATCTCTGAGTAGTATTTCACGTCATGCTCCCGCAGCAGGGGCAGGAGCTCGTCATCGTCCACCGTGAGGGTGGCGGTCACATAGGGGGTGGCGCCCCCGTCCTCCATCTGCTGGGCCAGGACCTCTGCCAGGTCGGTGCTCTCGGCCTCGTCGGGCAGGTCCTCCTTCAGGAAGAAGGTGTACTTGTTGTTGGCCAGCTCCACGGTGGCCACCTCGTCGTTCTCCACCTTCTGGATGAACTCGGAGTAGGGGACCTCCACGGTCCCGGCGTTCTGGATCTCCCCCAGCATGAAGTTGAAGAAGATGACCACGATCATGGCCCAGAGGATGGCGCTGAAGATATTTCGCTTTTTGGGCGGCGGCGGAGTCCCGCCCCCCTTTTTGCCGTTGTTCTTATCAGGGTTCAATGGATGGATTCCTCCTGTTCCGGGTGGGGACACACCCGTTTCTGGTTTATGTGGTTTGGGGACGGATTATCCCCCTTTTGTGCAATTTCGCATGGAATATGCTACCATAATTCCCCTTTGATTGCAAGGAACAGCCATGACCATGGTGTAAAGTTTCTGTGAATGTTCCAAAGAAAAAACCGCTTCCTCCTTGGAAGCGGTTTCGATGTTAGTATCTTCTGATGAGCCCGACCACCTTGCCGATGATCTGGGCCTGGCGGCCGTCGATGGGTTCATAATCCGGGTTCTCCGGCAGGAGCCAGACCTCCCCGTTCTTTTTGGACAGGGTCTTCACCGTGGCCTCGTCCTCGAAGAGGGCCACCACGATCTCTCCGCTGTGGGCCTCGGGCTGGCGGCGGACCACCACCAGGTCATCGGGCAGGATGCCCGCATAGAGCATGGACTCACCCCGGACCTTCAGGGCAAAGTAGTCCTCCGGGTGGGGGCCGGTGCGGAAGGTGACATACTCCTCGATGCACTCCTGGGCCAGGATGGGGGAGCCGGCGGCCACGTTGCCCAGGACGGGGACCTGGTCTTCCTTGGGTCCGTCCTCCTTCTCCAGGAGGGTGATGGAGCGTGTCTTGCCCCCATCCCACTGGATGAGTCCGGCGGAGCGGAGGTTGTCCAGGTGGAACTTCACGGTGGAGGGGGACTTGAGGCCGATGCGCTCACCGATCTCCCGGACGGTGGGGGGGTAGCCGTACTCCCGGGAAAAGTCCCGGATGAAGTCGTAGATCTTCTGCTGTTTGGGGGTAAGATTTGCCATGCTGTCGCCCTCCCATATCTTGTGGTTGGCTGTATTTTACCACACAAATGTGTATAAGTCAAACGTATGTTCGAAAAAAGACCCTTTCTGAGAGTCCAGAAAGGGTCTTTGGTCGTAATTTTTTAGTACCGGGCAGTCCACAGGGAGATGAGCAGGACGGGGACCAGCCACAGCAGCAGGAAGAGGGACAGGTTCCAGGCGCACATGGAGCTGAGTGCTCCGGCGCTGGAGAGGGAGGCCGTCAGAAGCACACCCACCACGGCGCTGATGTTCACGAACCATCCGGCCAGACGATGGGCCCGGCGGATACGCTTGGCGCCCGCCACAGCCTGGGCAAAGGGAGCCAGGCCCTCCCGGGTCAGGACAGCCACCAGGCTGGGGCTGTGGACCTGGTTGGGTCCGGAGAGGGTCACCCGGCGCTGGAGATCCGGGAAGGAGAGCTGGTCCACCGGCAGACGGCCCCGGAGGCGGAGCCGCTGGGGGTTCAGGTTGAAGTCACGGGTGGCCAGGATGGGGTTGAGCTTGTGGGCGAACAGGGTCCGCAGACCGGGCAGGATGGAGGGGTGCATATTATAGCTCAGGACGAACATACCGATGACCTCCCGGGCCAACACGCAGAAGACGCCGTCCTTGGCCCGGACGCCCTGGGGCAGGGTGATGCCCTGGCGGGTCATAAAGTCGCTGTTGCCCACCAGGACCTGCTGGCCCTGGACCACACCGATGATGCCGTTCTCCTGCATGATGAGCTTTTCCACCTGGAGGTAAGTACCCCGCTCATTGCGCATGGTCCGGTCAAAGACATAGGCCAGGCCGGAGCCGGAGGCCCGGACCACGGAGGCGGCATAGGAGGTCATCCGCTCCATGTTCCAGTTCCCGAAGGGGCGGGCGGTCAGGAGGGTGATGGACCCAGGGGGATAGATGTCATAGTCCTGGAGGACGGCGCCCTTACAGCCCTTTCCGGCGGCGGCGCCGGGCCATCCGGCCAGGGCCACCCCGGCCTTGCTGAGCTTCCGGCCCAGGATGCGCATGGGCAGGCTGAAGGTCAGGGAAACGCCCAGGGTGGAGGCGGCGCAGAAGAGGGCGGACAGGGACCAGAAGGCCAGCTCCGGCTGGTGGTGGGCCACGGTGGTGATGAGGGGCAGAACGATGCAGGCCACCATCAGCACGGGGGTGAGCCGCTGGAAGCGGAACTCGCCCTCACTGAGGGTGCGGATCTGACTGCCAAAGCCCCTGGGAAGGCCGATCCACTTCCGGAAGGCGGGCTGGTTGTTGAGAATGTTGGGGTCCTGGGTGACCATGTAGGGCTTGTCCACCGAGGAGACCACACGGCAGGCCCGATACCGGGCGGACTGGGTGCAGTAATGGCCGATCAGGTGGAAGGTCAGCACCAGGGCGCAGGGGGCAAAGAAGGGGAGGGTGTTCT
Organism: Ruminiclostridium sp.; assembly: GCA_017521345.1. Next base: position 3,086 of record JAFXCU010000199.1, read on the forward strand.
CCCGCAGGTCAAAGGCCAGCAGGGAGATGCCGTCGGCCAGGGCGAACAGGGCGGCAAAGAGGGCCAGGGTGTCCCCGTTGGGGGCCTTGTTGGTCAGCTGGACCAGGCCCTTTTTCAGGACATCCCCGCACAGGATGGCCGCCACCACGAAGGCCGCCATGCCGATGGGCAGGAAGAGCTCTTCCGGGAAGACTCCGTCCAGGAAGAGGAGCAGGCCGCTCTCCACCAGGGCCAGGACCAACAGGAAGCCGGTGACCATGGCGGCGCCGATGGCCTTGCCCTTGATGGCGGAGAGTCCCTGGTGGAGCTCCGAGGCCAGCTGGGCAGGGGGGACGTCAGGGGGAACCTCCGGCTGGGGCCGGGGCTTGCGCTCCCGCTTGAGCTTAAACTTGTCTTTGGAGGCCGTCTTTGCTGCGGCGGCTGCGGCAGCAGCAGCCTGACGGGCCTTCTGCTGGGTCTTCCCGGCGGTCTGGGTCTGGGGGCCAGGCTTGGGCTGTTCAGGCTGGGGGGCCTCCGCCGGAGGGGTCTCCTCCTGGGCAGGGGCCTGGGCCTGCTGTTCGGGCTGGCTTTCCTCCGCAGGGGTCTCCTGGGCAGGCTGTGCTCCCTCGGGCGCGGAGGTTTCCTCCGGGGCCCCCTCTGCAGGAGAATCAGCCGGGGGCGTCTCCGCCTGGGGGGGGGGCTCGGCGGGGGTGGGGGCGGGGGTAAAGGAGATGAGCTCAGGCCCGTCGCTCTCGGGCAGGCCAGTCTGGACCGGTTCCTGTGCCGGGGCGGCAGGAGCCGGCTGAGGGGCAGACCCTTCCTTGGGTTCCTGGGGTTGGGGAGCCGGAGAGGGTTCCGGTTTGGGTTCCTCCTTGGGGGCCGGCTTCACCGGCACCTGGTTGGCCGGGAGGGGGCCCTCCGCCTGGGGCTGGGGGGCCAGCCGCTTGCCGCCCTCAGGGGCCGGAGCCGTTGGGGGAGAGGCAGGCTGGGGGGCAGGCATCCCCGGCTGGACGGTCGGGGTCGGCGGAGCCTCCGGTTCGTCAGGAGGCAGGGGGACCCAGGCTGTGGTCTCCAGCTCCGGCGGTGTGTAGTCGGCGTACTCCCACAGGATATCCCCTATGCTGAAGTTGTTGTCGTCTGACATAGAATATCCTCGTTTCGGTCAGGGGTTACAGCCGCTGTCTCACAGCCTCGTACAGGAGGATGGCGGCGGCGGCGCTGGCGTTCAGGGAGTTGAGCTTACCCTTCATGGGGATGCTCACCAGGAAGTCGCAGTTTTCGGTGACCAGGCGGCCCATGCCGTCGCCCTCGGAGCCGATGACGATGACGGCGGGACCCTTCAGGTCGGCGTCGTACAGGGTGGTGTTGCCGTCGGCGGCAGTGCCGAAGATCCACATACCCTGCTTCTTCAGGTCCTTCAGCAGGGAGGGCAGGTTGGCCACCCGGGCCACGGCCATGTGGGAGACGGCACCGGCAGAGGTCTTGGCCACCACGGCGGTGAGGCCGGCGCTTCTGCGCTTGGGGATGACCACGCCATGGGCGCCGGCGCACTCGGCGGTGCGGATGACCGCGCCCAGGTTGTGGGGGTCGGACAGCTCGTCGCACACCACGATGAGGGGCTGCTCCCCCTTGTCCCGGGCGATCTGGAGAATATCCTCGATGGTGGCGTACTCCCGGACGGAGGCCACGGCGATGACGCCCTGGTGGGCGTGGGTGCGGCTCATCTTGTCCAGCTCGTTCTTGTCGGCGTCTGCCACCACGATGCCCTGCTTCCGGGCGGTGGAGGCGATGTGGCCCAGGGCAGAGTCCACCTCGCCCTTCATGATGAAGATCTTGTCGATGTTGGTGCCTGCCCGGAGGGCTTCGATGACGGCGTTGCGGCCTTCGATGATGCCGTCGGCAGGGGAGTCCTCCCGCATCTGGCGGGTGGGACGGGAATCAGGTCTTTTTTCTTTCATAATACTCCAATCCTGGCCCGGTTGGGCCAACGGAAATTTCGTCGCATACTGATACATTGTCCATTATAGCACGGTTTTCTGCGGAGAAAAAGGCTTTTTTCTTGCCCAAATCATATTCTTATATTACAATATTGGCAAGGAAAGGAGGGACCTCTTATGATCCACATCTTCAACCGGAAAGAACTGGCCGTGGTGTTCTCCCTGGAGCAGAAGGAGGCCATCGCCGCCAGCCTGAGCCAGGCGGGGATCGACTACCAGCTCAAGGCCCAGGACAACCTGGCAGGCCCCACCCTCTCCCTGGAGGGCCGGAGAGCCGCCGACCTCTTTATGGACCAGCGGGCCCGCTGGCGGTATACCTTCTATGTGAAAAAACAGGACCTGGACTACGCCCGGCACTGCATGTACGGCACGCCCAGGCGGTAAGACAGCCTTTGCCTGTAGGGGCCGATGCCCACATCGGCCCACCAACGTTGGTTTCTGACCCACGTTGGCAACAATCCCTCAGTCACGGCTCCGCCGTGCCAGCTCCCTTTGCACAAGGGAGCCTCTTCTCTCTCCCACACCCACACAAAAAGCCCTGACCATTTGGTCAGGGCTTTCTTCATGCATATCGTTCCTCTAAAATTTCAATCAGCCGTGCCACGCAGTGGTCGTTGCAGGGGGGCAGGATCACCGGCCCCCAGGCCCGGACGTCAGGATAGCAGTCGTCGGGGGCGAAGGGGACGGCCGCCACCTCCAGCATGGGGATGTCGTTGCCGCCGTTGCCCACGCAGTAGATGTGCTGGGGCTGGATGCCCAGGCGGTCTGCCAGCCACTTGACGCACAGGCCCTTGTTGGCCCCTTTGGCGGTCATTTCCAGCAGGACCGCGTTGGAGAAGGTCACCTCGTACTCCCCGGACCGGGCCCGGATGAAGTCCAGGACCTGGTGGAGGTAGGAGGTGCTCTCGTGCTGAAGGATGACCTTCAGCCAGGGGGTGGGCATCTGCCCAATTTCACAGGGAATGCCCTCCAGCTGGCACCGCTTCAGGTGCCGGTCGGTGACCGTGTTGGCCCGGAAGGTGTACACCTGGTCCCCGTGGTAGGCCTCGAAGCCCACTTCCGGGAAGGCGGCGCAGACCTCAGCCAGCAGGGCAGGGGTGCCTTCCGGCAGGGTCTGCTCCCACAGGGTCTGGCCGGTGGAAAAGTCATGGATGGAGGCCCCGTTGGACAGGATCACCGGCCCGTTCAGGGGGGGCTTTTCCACCTCCATCTGGATGGCGAAGTTGATGTAGGACCGGCCGGTGGCCACCACGAAACGGCCCCCCTGGGCCATGAATCGCTCCACAGCCTGGCGGTTCTGGGGGGAGATGGTGAAGGTCCGGTCATAGTAGGTGTCGTCGTAGTCGGCGGCCAGGAGGACGCCGTCAAATTTACCCATGGTGACCCCTCCTCTCACTTGGCCTTGGCGCAGCGGGCCAGGGTGGCGGTGAAGTAGTCAGGCAGGGGACATTCCAGGGTGAGCCGCTCTCCCGTCCGGGGATGGATAAAGGAGAGCTTCCGGGCGTGGAGGCACTGGCCAGCCAGCTCGGGGAAGCCCTTCCGCTCGCCGCTGTACACCGGGTCTCCCAGCACGGGGTGGCCCTGGGCGGCCAGGTGGACACGGATCTGGTGGGTGCGGCCGGTCTCCAGACGGCACTGGAGGTGGGTGTAGCCGGAGAACCGCTCCAGAACGATCCAGTGGGTCACCGCCCGGCGGCCGCTGTAGTGGTTGATGGCCATCTTTTTCCGGTCGGTGGCGTGGCGGGCGATGGGCAGGTCGATGGTGCCCTCGTCGGTCTTGAGGCCGCCGATGATCACCGCCTCGTACTCCCGGTAGAGGGAGTGGTCCTGGAGCTGATCGGCCAGGGCCAGGTGGGCAGCGTCGTTCTTGGCGGCGATGATCAGGCCGCTGGTGTCCCGGTCGATGCGGTGGACGATGCCCGGGCGGAGCTCCCCATTGATGCCGGAGAGACTGTCCCCACAGTGATACATGAGGGCGTTCACCAGGGTTCCGTCGGGATGGCCGGGGGCAGGGTGGACCACCATACCCACGGGCTTGTTCACCACGATGACATCCTCGTCCTCGTAGATCACATCCAGCGGGATGTCCTGGGGGAGGATCTCCACCTCGGTGGGGTCGGGAATAAGGACGGTGATCTCGTCCCCCTCCTTGAGCTTGTCGTTCTTTTTCAGGGCCTTGCCCTCCCGGAGGACGTGTCCGGCCTCCAGGAGCTTCTGGGCGGCGGATCGGGTCAGGTTATCCAGGGACTGGGACAGGAACTGGTCGGCCCGGACCCCGTTCTCCTGGGCAATGAGGGTGATGTTCATGCCTCTTCCTCCTTTGTTTCGTCCTTCATGGTGAGCAGCACATAGAAGCACAGGAGGAAGCCTCCCACCACCACGCCCATGTCGGCCACGTTGAAGACGGGGAAGTTCATGAAGGTGGTGGCAAACATATCGGTGACAAAGCCGAAGAGGGCCCGGTCGATGAAGTTGCCGATGGCGCCTCCCAGCAGGAGGGCCATGGAGAACTTGGCCAGCTTCTCCGGGAAGAAGTTCTTGGCCAGCATCACCGCCAGGATCAGGGAGACCACCCCGGACAGGGCGGTGAGGATCCAGGTGTGTTCACTGAGGATGGAGAAGGCCGCGCCGGTGTTCTGGATGTAGGTCAGGTCAAAGCCCGGGATAAAATCCAGGTGCTCTCCCAGGGCGATGTTGGCCCGGGTCAGGTATTTCACCACCTGGTCAATGACCACCAGAAGGGCGGCCAATATGAAGTAGGGCATGGGGCCCCTCCTTTCAAAAGAATCGCGGCCGGCCATATGGCCGGCCGCGAGTGCGTTTGTTATTAGATCAGAGACTTCACAACGGAAGCGCAGCGGGGGCACAGGCACTCGCTGACGGTGGGCAGCACCTTCCAGCAGCGCTCGCACTTCTCGCCCT
>JAFXCU010000200.1 GCA_017521345.1 Ruminiclostridium sp.
CCTATTCCGCATCAGCTCATCTTTGACTTTATCAACAAGATCAACTTACGACCTCGCAAATGCCTTCAATGGAAATCCCCCTTTGAAGTCTTCTATGATTGCTTGTTGCACTTGACTTGACAAATCAAGTTTGCCTTTTTAAGTGGGTAAAAAAATAAGTGACCCTTGACCGTCCTGCTGAAACGACCAAGGGTCACTGGTGGTTCTTATTATCTAACATCAATGGTTACCTCTCTTTCTACAGGATGGATGAAATTTCGTTCAGGTCTGAATCTACTACGAAGCACTTATCAATTCATTTCATTCTCGTAAGGGAGAACACCTGGATGTCGGAAGATCTGCTTGAGCGAAGGTTCATCGTTGTGCAACAGCTCTCATTTCTTTTGAGAGGGATCGGATTCGTACATGGGACTCACCCTTTCCTTGGTTATAATATAGCACAGGAGCGGGCGGTTTTCAAGATGGGGTTTTGTCTAAAATGCACCAAGGATTCTTGTGAAAAGGGGAGAATTTATCCCGATAAAGAGCCAAAGCGTTGACAAGACAGGGGAGCGTGTGGTATCTTATTTTCGTAGGCGGTCCTTGGGACCGCTTTTTTCTTTCCCGGAGCCTCGCAGAGTTTCGCCTCTGCAGAGGCGAAATAAAGTATGATCCGTTTTCCGGCGCGACATGTGCGTGCCGGAAAACACTTCTCGCCCCTCCAGTGTGCCCGCAGGGCGCGCGCAGAGGGGTGCAGTCTTCCCACTTAAAAAGGCTTCGCCTTTTTAAGTGCATAAAAAAGTAACCCTTGATCGCCGGAACGATCAAGGGTTACTGTGAATTCTTATTATCTAACATCAATGGTTACCTCTCTTTCTGCAGATTCATTAGAATTGACGAGTTCTCACTTTATATAAAAGATTCAGAAGAGAATCTGTATCTTTGGGGACTCACCTTTTCTTTTGTACTTATAATATAGCACAGGGGAGGGGAGATGACAAGATGGGAATTTGTATAAATTGCACGACCGAAAACTGGACAACCCGGAGAAAAGCTGGCAATTTCACGGAAATGCGTTGACAAAAGCCGATGGATTTGGTATCCTAAATATGTTGGGCGGCCTTTCGGGCCGTCTTTTTTTGATGCCGGGAGATTCCCCAACAAAATGATAACCCTTGGTCAGCTCGTTTACCTGCCAACCAAGGGTTATCGGGAATTCTTAATATCTAACATCATTTTAACCTCTCTTTCTTGAAATCAGATCCGTCTTTCCCTGCCAAGAAAAGTTTTGTAGAAGTACCGTTTCATCATTCCTCAGGGATTCTATCTAATCTGGGAAGACGTTGATCTGTGGCTCTTTCAAAACCATGAGCCATTGGTCATTCGCTGTACATTGGACTCACCCTTTCTTTTTCTGATTACAATATAGCACAGGGAAGTCCCACTGACAAGATGGGAAATTGTACAAACTGCACGCCGGGAAATTGAACAAGGGGGAGAAAAGTGGGCGAAATCACGAAATTGCATTGACGGAAGGCCTTTGTTTCTGGTATACTAAATCCGTTGGGCGGTCGATGGACCGCCCTTTTTCGTTACAGGATCAGGCTGATGCCGTAGATGACGGCCAGATGGATGGGGTAGTACACATAGAAAAAGTATTTCATCCTCCATTTGCCCCGCTCACCGTTGTAGAGAGCCAGGAGGGGGAGGGCTGCCAGGGAGAACCACTGGGTGAGCCCGAAGAAGGAGAGGGCCAGCAGGATCAGACCGACGGCGGTGAGCAGAAGCTTTTCCCGCCGGTCCCGGCCCAGGTAGATGAACACCGGCAGCAGCACGCCCCAAAGGCCGTAGTCGATGGCAAAGTCTGTGTGGTCCAGCAGTTGGGGCAGGCCCACGCACACGAAGACCACGCCCGCCCACACCAGGGCGGTGGTGAGGGCAGTCTGGTGGGACTCATCCTGTCTGGCCCGGTCCATAGACTGGATGAGAAGGATAGATAGCACAAAGGTCACCAGGATACATTGGTACAGGGAGCCCATGGCGAAAAAGTAGACCAGCTGACACAGAGCGGCCACCGCCAGGATGGTCAGCAGGTATTTTCTGGGGTTCCGGGTGTGATGGCAGCCCTCGGCGATCATATAGGCGAAGATGGGCAGGGCCAGCCGGCCCAGGATGCGCAGCAGATGGCAGCCCGGGAAGAGGTGGTAGCCGATGTGGTCCAGGGTCATGGAAATGATGGCAATGATCTTCAGGGCGTTGCCCGAAAGGCCATATCTGGTTGTCAGTGACATGGGCAAGCCCCCTTTCTGCCGATATTATAGCACAGAAAACAAAAATGGCACAAAGACTTTTTACAGTCCCTGTGTCATGAAAGCCTCGCAGAGTTTCGCCACCGCAGTGGCGAAATAAGATTTCATCCGTTTTCCGGCGCGACATGCGCGTGGCGGAAAACACTTCTCGCCCCTCCAGTGTGCCCGCAGGGCGCGCGCAGAGGGGTGAAAGTATTTTTGAAAAGGCGGCTTGCCTGCCTTTTCAAAAACAAAAAAGTAACCCTTGACCGCATTCACGATCAAGGGTTACTGGTTATTCTTGATATCTAACATCATTTTAACCTCTCTTTCTGTAGATTCGAGTCTTACTTGTACATGGGACTCATTCCTTTCCTTTTCTGATTACAATATAGCACAGGAACGGGGGGATGACAAGATGGGAAGTTGTACAAATTGCACGACTGAAAATTGAGCAAGGGGGAGAAATGAGGGCGAAATGACGGGGTGTCGTTGACGAGAGGACGGTTGTGTGCTATCATATCCCTGTTGGCGGTCTTTGGGAGGCCGCCCTTTTTCGTATCAAAGGGGGAAGTGACATGAAGGGATGCAGCAGAGTGACCGGAAGGATCCCGTCCACCGGGCGGGACATCAAGCTGCTTGTGTTCCGGCCCAAGGGGGAACGGAAGGAGAGGGGCCCCGGCATCCTGTGGATCCACGGGGGCGGCTACGCCACGGGCATGGCGGAGATGGCCTACTTCTCCCGGCCGCTGGCCCTGGTGAAGAAGTATGGGGCGGTGGTGGTCTGCCTGGACTACCGTCTGTCCACAGAGGCGCCCTATCCCGCCGCTTTGGAGGACTGCTACTCTGCCCTGCTCTGGATGAAAAAACGTGCCGGGAAGCTGGGGATCCGGGAGGACCAGCTCATGGTGGGGGGAGAAAGTGCCGGAGGGGGGCTCACCGCTGCCCTGTGCATGTACGCCCGGGACAAAGGAGAGGTGAACATCGCCTTTCAGATGCCCCTGTACCCCATGCTGGACGACCGGGATACGGACTCTCCCCGGGACAACCATGCGCCGGTCTGGAACACCAAGCGGAACCATGCCGCCTGGAAGCTCTACCTGAAGGGGGTGGAGGAGGTCCCGCCCTATGCAGCCCCGGCCCGGCAGACCGACTACCGGAACCTGCCCCCGGCCTATACCTTTGTGGGGGATCTGGAACCCTTCTACTGTGAGACCCTCACGTACATTGAGAATCTAAAACGGGCGGGGGTCCCGGCTCTGGTGGATGTCTACCCCAACTGGTTCCACGCCTATGATATGTTTTTCCCCTTTCGGAGCAAGGCCCGCCGGGCCATCCGGGCCTTTGAACAGCAGTACTGTTGGGCGGTCAGACACTATTTTGCCCCTCAGAAGGGGACAGGAAAGGAAGGATCACCATGAACGAGACCTGCATCCTGCGGGAAGATAAGAACGGGGTCTGCTATCTGACCCTCAACCGTCCCGACAAGCTCAACGCTCTGGATTCGACGCTCTTTCGGACCCTGGAAGGGCATCTGGAGGAACTGGAAGAACGGGAGGACATCCATGTGATCGTCCTCTCCGGCGCCGGGAAATCCTTCTGCGCCGGCCACGATGTGGCGGTGCTGGGGGCGGAAGGCCAGGACGAGAATCTGAACGCCCGGGTCATTGCCCGTCTGGCCGACAGTGATAAGGCGGTGGTGGTGGTCATCCACGGCCACTGCTACACCGGCGGTCTGGAGCTGGCCCTGGCCGGTGACATCATCATCGTCAGTGAGAATGCAAAGATCGGCGATACCCACAGCAAGTTCGCCCTGCGGCCCATCTGGGGTCTTCTCCAGCGGCTGCCCCGCCGGGTAGGCGTGGGGGTTGCCAAGGATATGTTCTGCACCAACCGGGTCCTCACCGGCCCGGAGGCCGAGCGCATGGGCTTTGCCAACTACTGCTTCCCCCAGGAGACTCTGTGGGAGGAGGCCGAGAAGATCATCCAGAAGATCAACGGCAATTCCCCCTACAGCATTTCCTTCATGAAGCGGATGATCCGGGAGACCGACGGCCAGAACATGTCCGTAGGATTCCAGAAAGAAATTGAGACGGTGTATCAGGGCATCCTGGGTCCGGACTTTGAGGAACGGATCAGTGTTCTGACCAAGAAATAACAGAAAAGAGCACGCAGGATGATTCCTGCGTGCTCTTTTGATTGTAAGGGTTCAAGGGCCGCCCCGGCCGATGGCCCCGCACTGGAAGGGGGCGTCGGGGGTGCCGATCTGCTTGAGATAGTCCAGCAGGGCGGGGTATTCCTCTGCCTGGGTGCAGTCATTGGGGTCGAACTGAACGTCTGTGGGGAAGAAGGCCACGTACTGCAGGCCGTCGGCCTGGCCGGCCAGAGTCCAGCTGGGGGCCTCCTGGTAGGAGGTGTCCCCGGCGGGGTAGGCGGCGATGGTCACCAGATGCCCGCCATAGCCGGAGAGGGCGGCGGGGACATAGATGATGCCGAAGGAGGTGGCGTCGTACTGCTCCAGCTGGGTGGCGTACTGGGTGGGGAAGGACATGACGATGTGCTCGCTCATGACCCAGGTGAGACCCTGGTTGCCCTCGGTGATCTGGAGGCCGCTGAGGATGTCGTAGTCGGCGGGGACAGAAGTGGATGCCCCGGAGGTGGTGTCGCTCTGGGACTGGAGGGCGGCCTGTACCACGTCCTCGGTCTCCAGTTCGGTCACCTCGCCGGTGTCCAGGTGGAGGGTCCGCAGCTGGCCGGTGTAGTGGTTGCAGGTGTAGAGGATGTTGTCCAGAAGGACTCCCTCTTCCTTGTGGGCCAGGACCCCGTCATCCCCCAGGGAGGTCTCGCCGCTGCCGTCCCGGAGGAAGGCGAAGGTCTCGTAATGGTTGTCCTCGTAGACCAGATAGGTGCCGTTGGCCCAGACGTAGGAGTAGTCGCTGAGGGAGCGGGGCTTGTTCACCACGGTGGTGGAGCCGTCCTTCAGGCTGAACTGGCAGATCTGGTCGCTCTTTTCACAGCGGTAGAAGATGGTGTCCCCCACCAGGCAGAACTGGCAGTCCGCCTCGGTCTCGGTGAGCCGCTCCTGGAGGGCGCCGTCAAAGGACAGACGGTAGATCCCGCCTTCGGAGGAGGCGTAGTAGATGCCGTCGGCGGTGACGGTGAAGCCGTCGGTGTCGGTGGCCATTTTGGTCTCCTCACCGCCGTCAATGGAAATGCTGTACAGGGAGGTCCCGTAGCGGTAGTATATGGTGTCCTGGTAGATCTCAAAGCCGTCGTCGATGCTGTCCTCGGTGAGCATCTGGGGGGAGGTGGTCCCCTCTCCCTGGAAGATCTCCAGGTCATACCGGAAGAGACCGTCGTCGCTGGCCAGGTACAGGTCCTTGTTGTAGACCGCCATGCCGTAGATGTCGCTGGTGGTCTGGCCCTCGATGACCGGGTCGTAGACGTTGCCGTTTTCATCCAGCAGGCCGGTGCAGATGTAGGGGCCGTAGCCCCAGAAGGCTACGCCGCTCTCATCCAGGAAGATGCTTCTGCCCAGGATGACCTGGCTGGCGGGGGCCTCTGCAGGTTGGGAGGAGCAGGCCCCCAGAATGGTCACGGACAGAGCGGCGGCCATCACAAGGGCCAGGGCTTTTGCGGATCGTTTCATGGGGCGTCCCTCCAATCAGATATTAGATATACAGGTCGGGGCTCTTTCTGGGCCAGGAGAAGCGGTCCTCCAGGTCCTCTTTGTGGATGATGAAGTTGGGGGCATCGAAGAACTTGGCGTTTTCAGGGCAGTACTTCACGCAGCGGTTGCACTTCATGCAGGGGCCGGAGATGATGGTCTCGTCTTCCAGGTCGATGGAGCCCAGGGGACATTCCTTGGCACAGATGCCGCAGTGGGTGCAGGCCTCGGGGTCGGTGGAGACCTTGACCTTCAGGATGTTCAGGGGGTTGCCCTCCCGGTCTCTGGGGGTGTAGTAGGGGCCCACGGGGTTGTTGCCCTTGACCTTGGCGGAGATGGGGCCGTCAGAGCCGCCCTTCATCCAGATCTGGTCGGCAAAGCCCCCGGCGATGGTCAGGTCGCTGATGTCGGGACGGCCGGCATTCTGGGTCTGGGAGAAGGAGTGCTGGCAGGAGAAGGCGGCGGCGCCCAGGGTGGTGAAGCCATTGCCCTCCAGGGTCAGGCAGAGCTCCATGAGGCCGTCGTCAAAGCTGCGGTTGCCGTAGCACACAACGGGGACGGCGTAAGCGCCGTTGCCCTGGACGGAGGAGACGTACTTGATGAGCAGGTTGGGCACACGGCCGGCGTAGACGGGGGTGCCGAAGACCACCAGATCCCCTTCGCCAAAAGCCTTGGGCTCCTTGCGGACGGGGGCGGGGGTGAAGTCAAAGGTCTTCAGTTCCACCCCGGCCTGCTGGGCCAGACGCTGGGCGATCCGGGTGACGACCTTCTTGGTGGTGTCGGTGGCGCTGAAGTAAGCGGCCCACACGGTATTGATTTTCATGGGAAAAACCCCTTTCTCTTGTTGTGTTGTCTTTATTATAATGGAAATCCTGAAAAAGTAAACGGTTTGACGGGGGATGGGGAGAAATCTGTTTTCTCCAGGAAAAAAGTATGGTAAAATAAAGAAAAATGGAAGGGGGCGAAATCCGTGAAGAAGTGGGCCGTTGTCGGCATCCTTGCCGCTCTTGTGGTAAGCGTTTTGCTGATTGGGAAGTACCAGGATCAGAAGTATCCCATCCGGCCCGACCACAGCAACCTGTTGGAGGAGGTCATCTGGTGGGTGAACCGGGGGTATGACCAACCGGTGCTGGACGACATTGTCATCCATGACTATGTGGAGCTGGGAGAGCAGCGGTATGTCCTTATGGATGTGGAAGAATGGCTTGGAATGGCTTATCTGGAACAGGGACCCAACGGGAACTACCGCATGGCCGGGTCCAGCTACGGCGGCGGAAACTTCCATTTTGAAGAGTTGGAGTATGACGGTGTGCGTTTTGTCCTCATCGGCGGCAAAAATGCATATTTCGGTATAGATACCATCTCTTTTCTCTTGGATAACCGGACTTACACGGCAGACATCCCGCCGGGAGACCGATTCCTGACCGAGATCGAGATCGACCCGCCTGCAGACCCGGATGCTCCCCTGCGGCATATCGACGTGAATACCGTCCGATTTTACGATGCTGCCGGTCAGGACATCACATCCCAGATCCCCTGGAACCGGATGCAGCCCTGGGACGGCGGCCCCTCTGTCAGCCAATCATAAGTATCAGTTGATTTTTTCAGCCTGACTCCATATAATATAACCTAATCAACGACTCTGTCGAAATGCGGCATTTTTTGCCTTGGATAGAATAGACCGGAAAGGATGATCCCATGGCTAAGAACAAGCCTGAATCCCAGAAGAAAACCCGAAAGACCGGCCTCATCGTGGGCGGTCTGCTGGCTGTGGTCCTCGTTGGGGGCTACTGCCTCCTGTGCGCCTTCGGGGGCGGCGGGAATATCTACCCCAACGTGGTCATGGGAGACGTGGCCCTGGGGGGCCTCACCGTGGAGGAGGCCGAGGCGGCCATCTCCCAGGCGGTGAAGGGACAGACCCCCGACGAGACCCAGGGCGTGCACTTTGCCATCACCGACACAGAGGGCAATACCGCTCAGGTGAAAGTCCCCATGTCTGCCGTGGAGACCGACTGCCCTGCCACCGCTGCCCGGGCCTGGAACGTGGGCAACGATGCGTCCTTCCCTGCCCGGGGTGCCATTTACCTCAAGTGTCTCATTGCCGGGGAAGAGATCCTGCCCGCCTACGAGGATACCCAGGCCCTGGAGACCATTCTGGACGACATGGATGCCCAGATCGGCCAGGCCGCCGTGGAGAGCACCTGGGAGCTGGGGGAGGAGACCATCACCTTCACCAAGGGGGAACCGGGCAACCTCATCCAGCGGGATGAGCTGAAGACCGAGATCTTCCAGCGGCTGGGCCGCGGCGAGATGGTTACCCTGGCCGGGTCCGAGCCCCAGTTCGCCATCCAGCTGAAGGAGGCCCTGCCCGAAGAACTGGACATGAAGGCCATCCTGAAGGAAGTGGAGACCGAGGTCCAGAACGCCGAGTTCAACAAGGCAGAGAAGATCTTCCAGACCGACAGCCGGGGCATCTCCTTTGACACCGAGGCTGCCGATACCCTGTTCGAGTCCATGGCCTGGGGCGAGACCCAGGACCTGGATCTCATCATCACCGAGCCTGAGACCACCCTGGCCGACCTGGAGCCCCAGCTCTACCAGGACACCCTGGGCACCTGCTCCACCAACATTTCCGGCACGGAAAACCGAGTAAAGAACATTGCCCTGGCAGCACAGTTCTTCAACGGCACCGTCCTGCTGCCCGGAGAGGAGTTCTCCTACAACGGCATCGTGGGCAGCCGACAGGCCTCCAAGGGCTTCCTGCCCGCTCCCGCCTATGTCTCCGGTCAGACCGTCCAGGAGATCGGCGGTGGTGTCTGCCAGGGTTCCTCCACCATCTACCTGGCCGCCCTCCGGGCCAACCTGGAGATCGTGGAGCGCTACCCCCACGGCTATATCACCCGGTATGTCCCCGACGGCATGGACGCTACCGTGTACTACGGGGTGAAGGACTTCCGGTTCAAAAACGACACCCCCTTCCCCATCAAGGTGGTGGGCTCCGTGTCCGGCCGGACCCTGACCGTGAACATCCTGGGCACCAAGCACAACAACATCACCGTGGAGATGACCAACCAGACCGTGGGCTCCACCGGCTACAACACCGTGTACAAGGTGGACAACAGCCTGTCCGCCGGGTCCACCTACGTGGATGTGACTCCCTACGCCGGCTACACCATCAAGGTTTACCGGAACCTCTATGAGAACGGCAAGCACCTGGAGACCAAGCTGGAG
>JAFXCU010000201.1 GCA_017521345.1 Ruminiclostridium sp.
GGTTTGACCACTCCGTGTCCAGCATTGGTATTGAGAACGGCGATGCCTCTCTGCTTGCTGTTCGTTCCGATAACCTGGAGAGACTGTCCATCGGTGGCATTGGTACCATCGAAAAGCTCGTCCTGGCCAATCGTTCCGGCACCGTAAACCTGACCCTGCCCAACGCCTACCGAGTGGGTACTCTTACTGTGGGCGATGGCAGCGACGATGTGACCGTGGCCGGTGACATTTCCCGGGTGGAAGTGGTGGACAGCGACCGCACCGTCTATATCAATAGCAACATTGATTCTCTGGCTATTTCCGGTGATCAAAACACTGTTATCCTGAAGCGCGGCTGTACTGTGGGCGATATTGTCCTCCGTGGTGCGGGGAATACCCTGCAGCTGAATTCCAAGGCTGACACCCTCCTGGTGGAAGGCCGTGACAACACGGTGTCCGGCAGCGGCCTGGTCCAGGATGTGACCCTGAACACCCAGTATTGTGACCTGAAGGTCTCCAAGGGCAGTGTGACTCGCTGGACCGACTATGATCTGTCCGGTGTGACCGTGTCCCTGTCTGCACCCAACCATCTGGCTGCCGGTGACGTGCTGAAGGCCACAGCCAATCTGTCCGTTCCCGAAAAGCATCAGGGCAAGCTGTGCACCGGTTCCTGGTATCTGAATGGGGAGCTGATGGCCCAGGAACCTGTCCTGCTGGGTGTGGATACCCCTGTGTCCGCCTTTACCCCCAACTATACCCATAATATGGACCTGAACGGCACCCTGGAGTTCGTTCTGACCTATACCAACACCGACGACGACAGCTATGACCAGCGGGCTTCCTCTGCAGTCCAGCTGGAGACCTTCTCCGACCTGGGCCTGGCGGACATGGTCATAACCATGGACCTTCCTGAGACCCTGGCAGCCGGGGAACGGCTCCGTGCCACTGCCGTTCTGGACACCCCCGAGACCGGCAAGGTCTGCCACGGTCGTTGGTATGTGGATGGCAAAGAGGTGGCTGACGGTCCCTGCACCCTGGGCAAGGGGAATCCCTATCTGCTCTTCAGCTACGATTACTATTACGGTATGCCTGAGACCAGCACCGTGAAGCTGGTGCTGACCTATACCACCGAGGATGGCCGCCATCAGGAGGTCTTCGGCGAGGGTACCCTGAAGCTGCAGAATTATCGGGACAACGGCATTGCCAAGGCCACAGCAGTCCTGAAGGCCCCTGCCACCCTGGAACCCGGCGCAGCCCTGAACGTGACTGCCGACCTGAAGTATCTGGAAGCCGGTAAGGACTGTAAGGCTGCCTGGTATGTGGATGGAGCCAAGGTCTCTGAGCAGGCTGTGACTCTGGGTAAGGACATTCCTGCCCTCAGCTATCAGTATACTTATACCGAAAAGATGAACCTGAACTCCCAGGTGAAGCTGGTCCTGTCCTACATCACCGAGGACGGACGGTATCAGGAAGTGGTGGCTTCCACCAACGTGAAGCTGAAGAATTACGGCTATCTGTACTACCACAACATGACCGAGGAAGAGCTGCTGAAGATGGTCACCAGCACCTATGCCGGCAACTACACCCTCAAGTGGGCACAGACCCACGATTATGACCCGGAGATCAAGACCGCCTGGGTGAACCTGAAGGGTTATTCCAGCAAGACCGATTATCTGGTCTGGGTGAATCTGACCTATCAGCGGGTGAACATCTTCAAGGGTTCCCAGGGCAACTGGGAGCTGGTCCGGGAATGCCTGTGCGGCTCCGGTGCCCCTGCCACCCCCACCATCAAGGGTGTGTTCACCACCTCCTATAAGCAGGAGGCCTGGAACTATGGCTCTTACTACTGCGGACCCATTGTTCGCTTCTATGGCACCTCCGGTTATGCCTTCCACTCCCGCCTCCAGTACTGGCCCATGAACTCCGACCGGTACTACGACGCCAGCATCGGCTATCCCGTCAGCCACGGCTGCCTGCGGATGTACAACGATGACATCTGGTACATGTACAATAACATTCCCAACGGCACCACCGTTGTGGTCCACTGATCTAAAACATGACTGCCGCCCGGACGAATCGTCCGGGCGGTTTTCTCATGGCTGGTTGTCGGGGTGGCGGGTGATGAAGGTCTCGTAGAGGCGGCTCAGGTCCTCCCAGGTGTCCTTGTCCAGGATGCCGGTCTCCGAGCGGTTTCCCCGGTTCTGGAGCCACCGGAGGTTGTGGGCGGTGTCTTCATCCAGCCATCCGGAGACTTCCCCGGGACGTACCGGACCAAATATGGCAGAGAGGGCTAAAAACATTCCCTGAACGGGAAAGAGCAGGGGGGTGGACTGCCCAGGGTGGATATCCTGCCCGTGGTGGGGCAGCAGGGAGATGGATCTGGGGGGAGCCAGATGCTTTTGGGCATCCCGGTGTGCCTGGCAGACGGCTTCCCAGGTGGACTGATCCACCTCTCCGGTGACGGGGAGCCCAGTCGTGCGCTGAAAGCGCATCACGGCCTCCAGAGTTTTATCGCCGAATCGTCCATCCTGTTGGATCCGAGGAATCTCCCGGTGGCCGGGAGAGATGGCTGTGAGCATACGCTGTAGATCTTGGATGGCTTCTTCCATGATGTCTCCTTTCTTAGTTGGCAAAGGTCAAGGATTGTCCGGGAAACTGGTAGGGAGCGCGAGCCAGAGCTTCCTGGATCGCAGCGGGAGTAAGGGTCCCGGTTTGTGCAGAGAAATAGCTGTTGTTCATCAAAACGGTCCGGTCGATGCCAAGAAAGCGCTCCACCAGGATGTTCCAGGTGGACTCGTCCACGGTGCCGGTTTCGGGAAGTCCTGCGCTCCGCTGCAGAGCGAGGACGGCAGTTCTGGTTTGGTTGCCGAAGACCCCGTCGATGCTCACGAAAGGGATCTCCAGATAGAACTGGGACAGGACGGACAGGAGATACTGGAGGAGGGAGACCTGCTCCCGGAGCTCGGCCCCATTGAAAGAGTCGAAGTCAAACAGAAGTCCCCCAAAGGTCTGCCCCTGGCTCACCAGCTCGGACAGCTGGAGAATGCCCGTATAGAGCCGTACCATGGCATACCAGGTGGCTTTACCCAGAATGCCGTCGGGGGTCAGCCCGAAGATCTGCTGGAAGGCTTTGACCGCCTCCTGGGTCTCCAAACCGTAATATCCGTTGACCCGGGTGATCCTGGGGATGGCAGGGTAGGCCTGAGAGATGCGGTTCAGGACGAACTGGGCGATGCGGATGTAGGGACTGGTGTCTCCCAGCCGCATGGCTTTGCCTGGGTAGGAGGTGCGGGGGTCCTGAATGGGGGCGTCTATCACAAGTTCGATGTTATCTCCGTAATAGGCCCTCAGGATCTCCATGGAGTTGCGTCCCTCCCGGGCGAGATACTCACTGCCCCATTGGGAGAGTCCGTCGCACTGGGAGGTGGTCCCGTTGCAGAATTTGGCGGCCAGAGGTTCCACGAAGCCCTGCCGGCGAATGTAGTCGTTGAAAAGCTCATCCACCAGGGTGCTGATGCTGTCGAAGATATTCCGTCCCTTGATGAACTTCTGGTCATAGGCGGTGGAGGATGTGATCTGAAAGGGATAGCCCCGGCTGGGGTAGTACTCTGTATACACCCGGTTCAGAGCAAAGGAGATCTGGGCCAGGATATTGGCCCGGAGGGCAGAGGTCTCCCAGGTAGGATAGACCTCGCTGGAGGCTACATTTTTGATGTAATCGGAAAAGGTGACCGTGACATTTTCTGCGTCGCTGTCCGGCGGGCCCAGGTGGACTGTGATATAGGTGGGGATATAGGGCTGGATGGTAATGGGCATGATGGACCTCCTTCCTCACAGGGGCTGGGGGGTGATATCAACCCTGTCCACTGTCATGCCGTCCGTCGGGTTTTGGGGGATCAGGGGCAGATCCTGAAAACTGGTGATGCCTGGGAAGATCTGTACCCCCCGGACCACCAGAAGGTGGTATCCCGCCCGCTCCACCCAGATGTCGCACAGGGCATAGGGGAGGGACTGTCCCGGAGACTGGCTGCTTTGCAGAGGGGGACTTTGAATGAGGATGGGTTCTGCTGTGCCGCTAGGTCCACTGTTGCGCAGGGCAAGCAGATCATGACCCTGTTCCCCGTGCCGGATTACAGAGATGGAAGCATCCTCTACAGGGAGCTCCCCTCGGCTGGTATATACTCGGACCTTCAGGGTACCGGTGTCGGCCATATGATCGACCTCCTTTCCGGTCATCCTATGCCGGGAGCCTGTCTGGATTGACTTTTCCCGGGGGATACAGTACACTAAACCCAAACAAAGGGGGATTTTTTATGCACATCACCTTCCTTTATCACAGCGCTTTTCTGGTGGAACTGGAGACCTGCACCCTGCTCTTTGACTGGTACGGCGGGAACATGCCGGAGATGGACCGGTCCAAGCCTCTGTACGTCTTCAACAGCCACCACCACGGGGACCACTATTCCCCTGAGATTTTCGCCCTTGGTATGGAAAATACCTGGTATATCCTGGGCAGCTGCATCCGCCTGTCTGCCAAGCGCAAGGCTGCCTATGCCATTGAGGATGACCACGTCTTCCGGCTGGGAGGGGGACGGACCCTGGATCTGGGCGGCCTGCATATCGCGACCCTGACCTCTACCGACTCCGGCGTTGCCTTCCTGGTGGAGGCGGAGGGAAAGACCATCTATCATGCCGGGGACCTTCATTGGTGGCATTGGGAGGGAGAGCCTGCCCAGTGGAACCGGGATATGGAACGGGACTTCAAACGGGAGATGGAGAAGTTGAAGGGGAAACCCATCGATGTGGCCTTCCTGGTTCTGGACCCCAGACAGGAACAGGACTACTGGCTGGGCTTCAACTGGACCATGCGTCAGGCAGAGATCCGACAGGCCTTCCCCATGCACAGCTGGGAGGAGTTCTGGATCACCAAAAAACTCCTGGATGATCCCTGCAGTGAGCCCTACCGGGACCGGGTGAATTTCATCCGTTACAACGGCCAGCAGTTTCGACTGCCTTGATTCGTGGTGGCAGAAGGGGTATAATAGAACAAATTTCTGAACGAATGGGGGACTTTCCCATGAAAAAATTGATGATTCTTGCCGTAATGGCAATGCTTCTCCTGGCCGGCTGCGGTGGGTCCGGCGGTTCTGCCGGAGGCCTGGATGATATTGCGGCCTATCCCGAGACCATGAATCTGTCGGTTGGAGACTATGAGACCATTCAGGTGGTCCTCTCTCCGGCGGATGCAGCAGAAAAAGACGTGATCTACGCCAGCAGCAACCGGTCTGTGGCTGTGGTGGATGAGAGCGGTAAAGTCACCGCGACCGGTGAGGGCTCCTGCACCATCACCGTGGCCTCCCAGGCCTACAGCGACATTTCCTGTCATGTGGAGGTCATCGTAGGGGGCGGGCAGTCGGCCCCTCAGCAGGAGGCGGTGGTGATCTCTGACGGATATGTGGCCTACGTAGAGGAGACCAACCCGGCCAAGGTCTATCCCACCTACTACCTCTCGGAGGGAGAAGTGGCGGCTATGGACCCGGAACAGCTCCAGTTCGTCATCAACCAAATCTATGCCAAAAACGGCTATATCTTCAGTAAGGATCATATCCAGTTTTACTTCAGCCGGATGCCCTGGTATACCCCTGTATCCAACGATGCCAACCGGCTGAATATGTCCTCTGTGGACCGGAGCAACCTGAACCTGCTGGTCCAGCACCGCGGCAGCAATGGGAACAGTGCATCCGGCCTGGGCTGGATGTGGACCCGCCACGCTGTGGACAGTGAACTCACCAGCAGCTATGTGAGCAATCTCTCGGACTATGACATCCAGCTGCTCATTAACACCATTTACGCCAAGAACGGTTACATCTTTGAGACGGACAGCCTCCAGGCCATGTTTGAAGGTCAGCCCTGGTACCGGGGTATCACCCGGGATGGAAAGAGCCTGAACTTCTCCAGCCTGGACCAGAAGAATCTGCGGCTGCTGACCAGCTATCGCGGCTAAGACCCTATGACAATACCGGTCAGACCTCTCGTGCATAGGGAGGTCTGACCTTGCTTTTTTGAAGGAGAAATACTATGACGGAAGTAGTTGCTGCCCTCATCTGGGAGGGTGAACGGTTCCTGGCCTGCCAGCGCCCGGCCCACAAGGCCCGTGGGCTCCTGTGGGAGTTTGTGGGCGGTAAAGTGGAGCCGGGTGAGACCAAAGAAGAGGCCCTTGTCCGGGAGTGCCAGGAGGAGCTGGGGGTGGCCCTGGAGGTGGGAGAGTCCTTTATGGAGGTGACCCATACCTATCCTGACCTGACCGTCCATCTGACGGTGTTCCACGCCCAAATCCTGCAGGGGGAGCCCCAGAAGCTGGAGCACAACGACATTCGTTGGGTCACCATCCAGGAGATGGATCAGCTGCCCTTCTGCCCGGCGGATGTGGAGATTCTGGACCGCCTGCGGACCTATGACCGGAAGGCTGATATCCTGAAGGAGGAACTCTTTGCTTTCCTGCGGGAGCAGGGGGCGGCCCTTATGGGTGTGGCCGACATGACTGGTTTCGTAGAGGGACCCTGCACCACTGGTGTTTCCGTGGTGGTTCCCGTTCCCCGGCACATCGTGGAGGACCTGAAAACCGCTCCTACCCTGGAATATTTAGAGACCTATCACGCCCTCAACGCCAAGCTGGATGCTATGGTGGAGGCCGGCGGGGATTTCCTGCGGGAGCGGGGCTATCAGGCGGTGGCCAACACCACCAAGGTGATGCCCTGGAACCGCACGGAGCTCCAGAGCCCTCTGCCCCACAAAACGGTGGCTACCCGGGCGGGTCTGGGTTGGATCGGCAAGAATTGTCTGCTGGTGACCAAGGAGTACGGCGGAGCCATCCGCATCTCCACCATCCTCACCGATGCCCCCCTGCCGATGGATCAGCCTGTCACAGAGAGCCGATGCGGCAAGTGCACCAACTGTGTGGAGGCCTGCCCCGGCGGCGCCCTGAAAGGGACCCTCTGGAAGGCCGGCATGGACCGGGAGGAGATCCTGGACAGCCAGGTCTGCCTGGAGACCCAGCCCCGCATCATGAAGGAGGCCGCCGGAGTGGAGGCGGATATCTGCGGCAAATGCTATGCGGTCTGTCCTTACACACAAGGTTATCTGAACAGAAAGGATATGTCATGAAGAAATGCCTGATCGGTCTGCTGACCATGATCTGTCTGCTGTGTGCCTGTGGAGGGGAGGAGACCGCTTCCTTCCAGCAGATCTCCCAGGAGGAAGCCAAAACCATTATGTCCACCAACCGGGATGCGGTGATCCTGGATGTCCGCACCCGGGAGGAGTATGACAGTGGTCACATCAAGGGAGCCGTCCTGCTTCCTGTGGATGAGATTACCCAAGAGACCGCCCAGACGGTCATCCCGGAAAAGGACACCCAGGTGCTGGTCTACTGCCGCAGCGGAAACCGGAGCGTGACTGCCTCCAAGGCCTTGGCCCAGCTGGGATACACCCAGGTCTATGAGTTTGGCGGCATCAACACCTGGCCCTACGAGACGGAAACCTGGTAAAGGAGGAATCTGCTATGATCGTTTATTTTTCCGGTACCGGCAACAGCAAATATGCTGCTGCTCTGCTGGCTGACCGTCTCCGGGATGTCCTGGTGGATGCCGGCCAGTGGATGAAGGAAGGGAAGCGTGGGGAATTTATCTCGGATAAGCCCTGGGTCTTTGCGGCTCCCACCTATGCCTGGCAGCTGCCACGGGTTTTTGAGGATTTTCTCCGCAAAGCCTCCTTCCGGGGAAGCGGAGAGGCCTATTTCGTTATGACCTGCGGAGATGACATCGGCCGGCCGGAGAAGGCGCTGGAAGCCCTGTGCCGGGAAATGGAACTGACCTTCCGGGGTGTCCTGGAGGTGGTCATGCCGGAAAACTACATCACCTTGTTCTCTGCTCCCGGAAAAGAGGAGGCAGAGGGGATCATCCAGGCTGCCCATCCTGTCCTGGAGGAAGGAGCCCACCTCATCGCTGAGGGAAAACCCTTCCCGACCCGGAAGGGGAGAAGTCTGGATGGCCTGAAAAGCGGCCTGGTGAACCGGACATTTTACCCGCTGTTTGTAAAGGACAAGTCCTTCCGCGTGACCGAGGATTGCAACGGCTGCGGCCTGTGTGAGAAGCTGTGCCCTTTGGATAACATCAAAATGGCAGATCAGAAACCCCGGTGGAATGGAAACTGCACCCAGTGTATGGCCTGCATTTGCCGATGTCCCAAGGAGGCCATTGAGTATGGCCGCAGAAGCAAAGGAAAGGTGCGCTACCAGTGCCCGGAATATAAGGCTTAAATCAAATAAGGGCAGTGGGACATGTGTTCCGCTGCCTTTTTTTGAAATGCAACCCAAAGTTGCGAAGATGCAAAACCAGGTTGGTGGCTATTACCAACCGGATAAGGTATGATATGCCCAGACAAGGAGGTGCATTTCATGGGATTTGCAGAAAATCTGAGAGAACTGAGAAAGGAACGGGGCCTCTCCCAGGAAGACCTGGCCGAGCTGCTGGATGTAAGCCGTCAGGCGGTCTCCAAGTGGGAGCAGGGGATGGGCTATCCGGAGGTGGAAACCCTTCTTCTGCTGGCTGGTAAGCTGAACATCTCCCTGGACAGCCTCATGGCGGTGGAGATCGCCAAAGAGGGTGGGGAGGGGAGGTCTCCCATCACCGGAACCATCCTGATCTCGTCGCCCCACGAAAATGTGGTGGTGAGCTGCTATAAGATCGGCTCCTCTGGGAAAATGCTGGGCGGAGAGGGATCCCCCCAATATTCCCTCTTTGGAGTCAGCAGCGGCGGAGCCTCTTTCTGGGGGGAACCCACCACCTTCTTGGGATGGTATGCAGACAAGGAGACCATTTCGAAGGAAGTGGAGGAGATCCGTCAGGCCATCTTCCAAGGGGAGCAGACCTATCAGCTGAAGTACAGCGTCAAAACGGAACGGCGGTGGGGACGCATCAAACAGGTAAAAGAATAAACCGTACCCTGCTGCACTTCGGTGGCCCGGATGGGGAGCTGGGGGCCTCCATCCGCTACCTGTCCCAGCGGTACTCCATGCCCTATCCCCGGGTCCAGGGCCTACTGACCGATATCGGGACGGAAGAGTATAAACCACAATGATATATATGATTGGCTAAAATAAAAAACAGAAGGGGCGATTAGAACTTTAGCTGGATGTCCAGGGTGTAGATATGGGGAGGATATTTTCCGCCGGGGGGAAGGGTCTTCTGGTCCGTATAGTAGACCACCCGATTGATGACCTGCTTAAGAAAGAAGTTCTGTCGCTCCGGGGGAACCGTTGGATCAGACAGGGCCTCCAGAGCATCGGAAAGCTGCCGGACGATGGCCAAAGTTTTCTCTTGTGTGGGGGCGTTCTCGGACATGGTCTGTAACGTCAACTCAAGGGCCTGGCGTTCGTCTGCCAGCTTTTTGTTTCGGCGGAGGAACACGTCCTTGGTGTAGACACCAGACTCCAGAAGGTCAAACTGCTGGTCCTCACGGTGCTGGAGTTCTTCCAGCTTGGCGTTGAGGGCAGCAACGGTCTCCTGGTGGCGGAGGATCTCGCCGGAGTTATCCCGAGCCAGCTCCAGACGGTAGTTCTCCAGGGTCTGCTCCAGAGACTGGATGATGCGTTCCTGGACCTCATGGGCCTTTACCGAGCGGCGTCCACAGTGTCGCTGGTCAGTGCAGTTATAACGGTTGCGCTGGAGACCACGGGAGGAATAGTAGCCGTGGTAGGGCATGGTGCGCCCGCACTGGCAGTAGAGCAGGGTAGCAAGGGGATTCACAATGGTGGTATCATTGCGGACTCGGGCGTTTTTCTTCAGAAGTTCCTGGGTGCGCTGGAATGTTTCTTCATCCACCAGAGGTTCATGGATGCCATCCGCAATGAGGTAATCTTTTTTTCGGGGACGAGTGGCGATGATCTCGCCGCCGTCCATGACCTTCTCAGTGGCACGCCAGCCCCAGCGGACTTTGCCTACATAGACGGGGTTGGAAAGCATATCCCGCAGAGAGGGCGGACGCCAGTATTTGGCCTTCCTGGGAGAGAACCCTAGCTCATCCAGGCGGGAACACACGTTAAAAAGAGAAACGCCCTGATTGGCATACAAGTCGAATGCCAGCTTGACTGCCGGGGCCTCGGCAGGGTTGGGGGTCAAAGTGGGCTCCCGCCGACGCTCAGGGTCGTTGAAGGCCCGGGAGTAGCCGTAGGGGATGCTGGAGTTGATGTAGTGGCCACGTTTCACGGAGGCGATGCGGCCACGATTCAGGATCTCCTTGGTGTACTCCAAATAGTCATTGCCCCGCATGAGTTCCATCTCAAAGAACTTCCGGTCGTACTTGTCCGTCAGGTCATAGGTCTTCATGGGGGTGGCGATGGGGACCCGGGTGTAGCGGAAGGAGTTCACCACCCGGCCGCAGTCCTCCAGATCACCACGGGTGAGTCGCTGGGGATCCACCACCAGGACACGGGAGACAGAGCCGGTCTCCAGGGCCTGGAGGAGCCGCTGCATCATGGGGCGGTCAGAAATGGTCTCGCCGGAGACTACCTCCCGGAAGATGTCATCGGGAGGGATGGGAGCGCCATACTCCCGCTGGG
Organism: Ruminiclostridium sp.; assembly: GCA_017521345.1. Next base: position 10,598 of record JAFXCU010000201.1, read on the forward strand.
CAAACTCCTGCAGAATGCCTTCGTGCTTGGAGAGAACCTCCTGGACAGTCTCGGAGGCATTGTCAGCACGGGATTTTCGTAAGTACATAATTGGTTTGGACATTGCAAAAACCTCCTACCATATGATATGATAAAAGGGCAGTGAAACCCGTCAATGTTTACTGCCCTTTGATTGCCGTCCCTGGTGCGCCAACACCAGGGGCGGCTTTGTTGTTTTGTGGGTTTGAGACAGTTGCGTCTTTCTGTGGTCAGTGATTGAGCTCTTATTCGTGTATGAATACATGGATGCGATAGGGAATGTATATTATGAGACCGAGACCAAGACAGCACAGAAGGAGAAACCCGGCGAATGAACCGTCATCCTCAGAGCTGGAAGTATCATTTTCTTTTTCATATTCCTCGCGTATTGAGCAGCCGTCTTTGTGGTCACCAGGCGATTCGATGAATTGTTCACATTCTGAACAAAACTCTGCATCATACTCGCCAGGGTCAACATATCCGTGAAATTCTCCGTCATCTGTGTAGTAGCCGTCATCTCCGACCCAGATGCCATCGTAATAGTCGTAACCCTTTGGAGGGAATGGTGATTCTACTATGCAGAAGTCATAATGCCCCCACATGGTGACGTTGCCGCCACAGTGTATGCAAGA
>JAFXCU010000024.1 GCA_017521345.1 Ruminiclostridium sp.
CAAACCGCTTGTTGTAGCTGCCGAAAGCCACGGAGGTCACCAACTTGCTCCGGTGATGCCATCCCTTGACGGCGGCAACCAGGCTGGTCAAAAGCTTACCGGCCCGGACCAGCATCCGGGGCTGGCAGCCGGTGCCCATGATGATGGCCCCATCCAGTTCCTGTCCATACTGGCAGAGATACTGCCGGGCATAGAAGGAGCCCATGCTGTGGCCCAAGAGGAAATACGGCAGGCCGGGATAGGCCTCCTTTGTCAGCTGGGTCAGCCGGTGGACGTCTGCCAGAACGGTGGCGTTGGCGTCCCGGTCAGCAAAGTAGCCGTAATCGTCCTTGGTGCGGATGGAACCGCCGTGGCCCAGGTGGTCGTGTCCGGTGACCAGGAAGCCCCGCTGGGTGAGCCAGCGGGCGAAATCATCGTACCGCTGGATGTACTCCACCATGCCATGGGTAATCTGGAGGATCGCTTTGGGCTGACCCTCCGGGAGATACCGGACAGCGTGGATCTTCCGGCCCGGCCCATGGGAATCAAAATAGAAGGTTTCCATCTTTGCCATGACAATGTCCCCCTTAATATGCAGTGTAGATGGCTTCAAAGCCCGGGCTCATGGTGGTGGTGCCGTCCTTGGTGATGAAGAAGGCCTCCACCCCCTCCAGACTCTCAATCAGCTCCATGCCCTTCTCGGTACCCAGGAGCAGGCAGGTGGTGGACAGGGCGTCACCCTGGGCAGAGGTAGACGACAGGATGGTCACGGAAGCCAGGTCGTTGTCTGCCGGGAACCCGGTGAAGGGGTCCAAGATATGGTGGTAGTCTACCCCTTCATAGGTGAAATATCGCTCATTGATGCCCGAGGTCACCACGCTGGTGTCGGCAGTGGAGACCAGGCCCAGCAGGATCCCCTGTTCCTGGTTGGGGTCCTGGACACCCACGTTGAAGTTGACCCCGTCGGACTTGTCCCCAATGAGCAGAACGTTTCGGCCCAGGTCGATGATGGCACTCTCTACCCCCTGGTCCAGAAGCAGCTCCTTCACCTTGTCGGCAATGTAGCCCTTGGCAATGGCGCCCAGGTTGGCCTCCATGCCCTCCCGGGCCAGATAGGCCTTTCCGTCCTCAATGAGCAGGTCCTCGCTGGAGATGAGAGGAAGCACGGCATCCAGTTCGTCCTGGGTGGGGTAGTGTCCCTCCCCATTGATGTCCCACAGGTCGATGAGGGGACCGGATGTCACGTCGAAGAGCCCGCCGGACAGATCAGCATACTCCTTTGCCAGCAGGAGGACCTCCTGGGTCTCGGGGGAGATCTCCACCCACTCCTTTCCAGCGGCCTTGGCCAGCCGGTCCAGCTCACTGCCCTCCCGGTTCACACTGAGCAGATCCTCCAGGCGGGTGATCTCCTGGAAGGCCAGGTCGATGACGGAGATATCGCTGTCATCGTATAGGCTGATCTGCACATAGGTGTCCAGCAGGAAGTTGGCCTTGGTAACAGGCTCCTCTTCCTGGCTGCAGCCGCCCAGGCCCAGCATCAGGACCAGAGCGCAAAACAGGTTGATATATTTTTTCATAGGATTTTCCTTCCCAATTCAATCTTTGTTCTCATTATAACGGATGGAGCGGGGACATGCAAGGACCTCCCTTCCTCTGCATAGAGTTTACCATTCTTTTCGGAGGTGATGGGCCATGAAGCAGATAGGACAGACTCTGGGAAGCGGCATTGTCCTGCTGGGGGCTGCCGTCCTCCTTTTTTCCTTTCCCAGTCAGAGCGGGGAAGCTGCCCGCAAAGGGGTCTCCCTGTGTCTGGACCTCATCATCCCCTCCCTGTTCCCCTTCTTTGCGCTGTCCTCCCTGGTGATCTCCACCGGGCTAGCAGGATGGCTGTCCCGTCCACTGGCAAGGCCCATGGGAAAGCTATTCGGGGTGGGCAGTGCCGGGGCTTCCCTGCTGGTCCTGGGGGCGGTCGGGGGTTACCCCGTGGGGGCAAGGACCCTGGCCCAGATGGCCACCCGGGGAGACTGCTCCCCCCAGGAAGCCCGGCATCTGTATCTCTTCTGCAACAACTGCGGACCGGCCTTTTTTATCGGGGTGGTTGGCGGAGAGCTCTTTGGCTCACGGGAGGTGGGCTTTCTTCTCTGGGGGACCCATCTGCTGGCCGCCCTCTGCATCGGCCTGTTCTGTGGAGGACCACAACAAAGACAGGTCCGCCCACCTGCCGTGGCCACCTCTCCCCTTTCCGCCCAGCTGCCAGATGCGGTGACGGGTGCCTTTTACGCCACCCTGAACGTCTGCGCCTATGTGGTCCTTTTTTCAGTCCTCACCGGGCTACTGTCCTGCGTCCGGGTGCTGCCCGAGGGCCCACTCCCCCGGGCCCTGTGCGTGGGCCTGCTGGAGATCTCCACCGGCATCACCACCCTGGGTGAGGCGGTCTCCTCCCCTGCCGCACTGCCCCTGGCGGCCTTTCTTCTGGGCTGGGGCGGCTGTTCCGTCCACTGTCAGACTCTGCCCTTCTGGCGGGAAATAGGCCTGCCTGCGGGCCCCTATTTGCTGGCAAAGCTATGCCAGGGTCTTGTTGCAGCGGGACTGACCTTCCTGCTGACCCATCTCTTCCCCCTGACCTTGCCGGTGATGGCGGCGGAGGAAGTTATCACCCCTGTGAGCCTGCTGGGGCAGGAAATGACCGCCCTCTGGGCTTTGGCCGGATGCTTCTCTCTTCTGCCAAAAAAGGGTGGAAAAGGACGGCAAAAGACGGTATAATAGGGCATCAACATCCACAGGGGAGGAACCCGCCATGCTGTTTTCCAAGTCTATCGAGCCCAAGTGCGCCTACTGCCAGCGGGGCAAAGCCATTGAGCCGGATACCATCCTCTGCATCAAAAAGGGCATCATGGAGCCCGGGGATTCCTGCTCTGCTTTCCGTTATGATCCCCTGAAGCGGGTCCCGCCCCGTCCCATCACCCCGGATTTCAGCCGACTGAAGGACGAAGATTTTTCTCTTTGATGTAATACACCCTGACCGATTTCGGTCAGGGTGTTTTTTCATGCCGCGAAAGGCCTCTCTTTTCCAGAAAAATAATCAGAG
>JAFXCU010000202.1 GCA_017521345.1 Ruminiclostridium sp.
GCCGTAGCCCTCATCCCAGAAGTTGTCGGGATCGCCCCAATAGTCAAAGGCATAGCCGGTGTTGGGGGTCACAATAACAGAAACTTCAGCGGTATTCACGGGAGTGATATTACCGACATACTGACCAGCATTGTTTGCAGGGAGGGTAAAGATCTGAACTGCGCCATCGCCGGTGACAGTGCCTCGGCCATTGGCTGCTGCGGAGAACTTCACCAGAGCCTGCTTGTAATCGGGAATGCCGTCGCCACCGGCGGGGGTATCCTTGTCATTAGGATCCGTTGTTTCATCCGCATCCTTCCAGTCGTCCTTGGCAAAGTGAGCGTAGAAAATGGTGGTGGAACCCGCATCAACGGTTCTGGAAGTAGTGACGTTAGCCTCGGTCAGCTTATCAGAAGAATCGCTGCCCAGAGTCCAGTAATCAAATGCCCAGCCATCCTCGGGGTCAACAATCACACCATCCAGAGTCGGAGTGACAGTACCGGAGGATGCTCCATTAGCAAAGGTCGTAACCTGATAGATGTTGCCGGAAACAGTACCCTGCTGATAGTTTACAGTATGGAACTCCACCATAGCCTGATACTTGTCAGGGGTGCCATCACCGCCGGTGGGGCTGTCGGGACCATTGGGGTCATCTTTCCAGTCGTCCTTGGCAAAGCTGACCTTGAATGTGTAGGTCTTACCGCCATCAGCATTGTTAATAACAGGCTTGATGGATGCTCCGTTGCGATTCAGGGTCGCAGTGTCGTTCGCATCACTCTCATTCGCCACATACGACCACAAATCCACAGCGTAGCCGGAAGCGGGAGCAGCGGTAGAGCCGGAAGTTACAGTAACCTCAACATCGGTAAAGTCCTCACCAGGAATGGTGTAAATCTCACCGACAGGAGTGGTCGTGCCGTTTGCCTCTGCCTCATAGCGAACATGGACCTGCTCGGAATCGGGGATACCATCGCCGCCGGTCAGGGCATCCTCCGTGATGTTGTCGTTTTCGTTCGCTTCGGCATCTGCCCAGCTGTCCAGAGTCCAGGTGGCATAGAGTTTGGTTTCTGCTTGCACATTCGCAGCAATCTCGGTTACGGATTCACCGCGTTCATTCACCCAGCCAGTAAAGACATACCCTGCACGGGTGGGAACATCTTTCCAGTTACCATCTGCATCCTTAAGATAGGTTGCATGGCTCCAGGTGTGGGAGGTAACTGTCATGCCCATAAGCTCAATGGTACTGTTAATGCCACCGGGCTTTTCCATGTAGTACTTGATGGGATAGGTCTTGGGCACTAACTTGGCAATCAGAAGCTGGGTCTGCTCATAACGCTCTGTGGTGGCAGAAGTATCGGCTTCCTTATACTCGGCAGAACCATTATACTCCACAGTGTAAGGTTCATTACCAGTCAGGTCAACAGTATCGACTGCCTCAACTCTAATCGCATAGTCATAGAGGTAACCCTGGGGATGATACTTCCACACGGAATAGGTATCCACCTTATCAACCTCGCTGGTCTGGCCAGTGAATCCACGGAAACCATCCTGCATTTGGCTGATCACAGGCCAATCGCGAGGGGAATCGCTTTCAGACGGTTTATCGTCGTAGAGGACCATAACTTCTGCGTTAGCGGGCTTGAAACCTTCCCCGATGGCAGAAGCATCTACCAGGTAGCTAAGGTCGAAGGTCGCAGGCTCAAAGTTCATCTTGACATCCACACGAGCCACATCGTCATTATTGTTGTCGACAGCATTGAACGAACTGGTGCCATACTCCGTTACGTTCTCATTCTTGTACAGCACATTATAATTTCGGCCCAGGACCTGAATGCGCCAGGTACCGGTGTTTTCCAGATTTATAAACTCGTAGTCGCCGGTACCGCTCGGGTTCTCGCCACTGTATGTAATGGAAACAGAACGGGAGTCAACGTTGATAAAGTGGTCGCTGCCTTCCGCGGCATGCTGAAGCAGAACGGTTACACTGGTAATGCGGTCTGCTTCATTGATCGTCTTTGTTTCACCGTCTAAGGTGTAGGTAGCATCTACATGGATGTCACCCAGAACGGTCAGGGGATGCTTCCACTTGGCATAAAGATGCTTGTCCGCAGTCAGACGCTCGTTGCTTTCTGCAGGATCGGTCAAAGCTTCGTCCTCGAACCAGCCTTCAAAAACATGGCCCTGCTTTTCGTGGACAGGAGTATACTTCGTCAGATCAGGGACCTGATACTGATCCGCAAGGGTCAACATAGCTTCACCCTCGGTCGTGCCGCCGTTTCCATGGAAGATAACATCGAACAGCTCCATGGTAATCACAGCACGGAGGGTGCCCAGCTGAGTGTCATTTTCATTTTCGAAATAGGCATATTTAAATCCGCCATATTTCTCATTTGTCTCAATATCCTGCATCATGCCAGTGAAGAGATTATCCGTGTAACTCTCTGCTGCACTATCAGGAGTTGCGGGAACGATCTTTCCATCGTAAACGAAGGAGTCAATGATAAAACGGTAGCCATAGGGCTCATCATTCTTATTATGATCAACCGTCCAAACCGTATGAGAACCGCTGCCTTCACCGGTAACATCATCGATGTTCACACGGATACCAGGGTTGTTCCCAGCATGCTCCTGAATGAATTCCCAGGAGTTGCTGGTGCTATCCCAGTAAATGACCTTGGCGATCACAGCATCGGGATAAGCTTCCTCGGGAACCCCTTCATCCATTGCAACAGAGAAATTCAGTTCTGCGTCATCAGGTGCATACTTGAGGACAACATCAATGGTCCAATCATGGGTAACAGAATCCTGTGTTGCAGAGATCGACTTCACCTCATAGCCAGCCTTGGTTACAGTTACATTGTAATCCAGGTCACCTCGCATATTCGCAAAGGTTGCTTTCTTCGCCTGGTACTCAGTTTTCGTTACATTTTTTTCATCTGCATCATCGGGAGTAATTTGATATGCAAACTTCTCCTCACCATAGCCATCAGCAGACAGGTTCAGTTCTCCATCATCCACTTCCAGCCAGGAATCCGTACCAGACTTAGGCTTGGAAATCAACTCAACAATGACGTTATCCTTGGAGGAGCTATCATCCCAGTTATCGCCATAGGTATGATCAATGGTCACATTGATCTTCACATCCACCTTCTCCACCCACTGGGCTGCCAGGCGATAGGGCTTGGTAATGCTGTTGGTCAGAGATGCGTTGGGCTGATAAATCTCGCCTTTGTCTACAGTGTTGTCATTATCAGCATCATACCACCAACCGTCAAAGGTATAGCCCTCTCTGGTGGGGGCATTGCCGACAGTCACAGAGGTACCCAGGTGATGGTGTGCATCAGCAGGAACGCTGCCAGAATCTGCTCCATTACCGTCGTAAATCACGGAATAGTAGTGGCATTCCTTGGTGACATCACCATTCTCCACCACGATGATCTGGCTGCACACGGGCTTCGTTCCGCCCTGGTGGTAGATTCGGTAGGTTCCGTTGGGAACGTTCTTAAATAGGTAGGTGCCGGTTGTTCCTTCAGGTTCAACACAAGAAAATTCCTCGGAAGAGGCATCTGTCTTCAGAACAGGTACTTCTTCCTGATCATGAATCACCGAATCATCAACCGGATTTTCATCCAGGAAGAGTTTCAGGGTGACATCAAAGGTCTTCATGACAGGGGTAAACCTAGCCTTATAGGTTACATCACCTGTCACTGCAGGAAGGGGCGCATCCTTTCCGTATACTTCTCCCTCATCCTCCATGCGGTCCCCGTCCTTATCGCACCACCAGCCATTGAAGACATAGGTGTAATTTGCGGTGTCGGGTCTGGTAGGATACTGACCTCTGGCTGCATCACCTTCGATCAGATAGGCAGGAACAGCACCATAGTCCTTATGATCCTGCCCCAACTGGCTATCGTTGTAGTTCAGCCAGGTGACCGTGTACTGGTTTGTGGTTTGGGTATAGGTAGCTACATACTCCTGATCCCCGGTGACAGCTGCGGGAACGGGAGACCAGCCGGCAAAGCGGTAAGTGTACTGGGCCGTGTTCTTCGCCGCTGCCAGTTGGGCAGTGGTTCCCTTGTCGTTCGCATTGTCATAGGTGGGGAAGGTGTTGTAAGGTACGTTTTCATCAATTTCCAGAAGGGTATGATCTGCATCATACCACTTGACGGTGTATGTATTCAGAACAGGGGTATACACTGCGATATAAACCTGGTCTGCACCGTTCACAGGGGTAATGGCAGGAGACCAACCGGCAAAAGTATAGGTATACTGGTTGTCCGCTGCCTTCTTAGGCGTGTCACCGTTGTATTCAGGACGAGTACCGTTGGTGACATCTATGTCCTTTTCCAGAACAGTCTTGCCGTCCTCGTTCAGCCAGGTGACCGTGTAGGCATTGTCCTTCCACTGGGCAGTGTAAGTGACGTTTCCGGTAACGGTTTCCGCAACCTCGCTGTCCCAGCCATCAAACACCATGGTACCGCCGGGATACACCGGGGTGCCGCCCTGGAAACTGGGGGTGTTTGTTCCATACACCAGACCGGTATACTTCTGGTCATTGAATGCGTTTACATTTTCAAGACCATCCGTATAAGTGACGGTATAGGTCTTATACTGGTTGCTCACCGTGATACCGACATTGGATTGGGTATATCTTCCGTTATATGTGGAGCTATACTTGAGGGAACCATCGGTAGCAATGAGAATATAAACCGGTGCAGACTGCCACTTGTCACTGCTGCTTTCTACCAGTTCATAGTAACCAAAGCCGATCTCGGTGCCTTCCACAGAACTCTGAATGGCAGCAGACTTCTGACCAGCCGGTATGGTTGCCGTCATGGTGACCTCAGAATCCTTGACATAGGTCATAGGCTCTACGGGCACATAATTCTCGGTCTGCGCCAGTTCCCGCAGAGTGAAGGTAAAGGTTTCGTCCTGGGACTGTGCCGCAGGAATGGTCTTGGTCAGCTTCAGCTCTGCAGGCTCAATTTTCTTGGTGAGTACGCCATCAATATGGATGTGCTCATAATTGACACCGCAGTAGCAGCGCAGATTGCTGGAACCACGCTTGCAGATAGTGACCCAAACCAGGTCGTAATTTTCCTCAGTGTAAGTCACACCATTGATACGAAGAGAGCCAAACTTTTTGAAGGTTTCTTCTGTGTATCCCTCAGGCCACGTTTGAATAAATTGGGTAACCTCCTCCTCGTAGTTAACGTTACGGATGCCGTTCTGCGAGGCGATCTGAGTGTTCGAATCTGCTGCGGGGGTTGCATAGGTTCCTCCCTTAGCACCCCACAGCTCCTCCTTATAGTTCAGATAGTCGCCGTTGGGGTTTGCCGCCTGGCCAGGTTCCGCAATAAAATAGTGGATGGGCAGGCTTTCCGCTTCTTCAGAGCTTCCCGGACGATTGTCGCCCGGAGCTGCCAGCACACTGGTCGGCAACAGCGAGAAGGCCATTGCCATGGCCATAAACATGGCCAAAATTCGTTTTTTCATATGATGTTCTCCTCCTTTGTAGTATTCTGCACGCATCCTCTTGGATGCCTTTTTTACAACCTTTTGTATCTTTGCCACTGAAATTTTACCACATTTTCCCTTCCAACTCAATATGTATATAGGCAAATTCCCTGACTTTGTGCAATTTCCCCCGACACCTTTGACAATCTGTCAAAACCGCAGGGCAGGGTCCGCCGTTGTTTGTATATTATACAACAAAAATAGGGTTCATTTGGCATCTGCGTCAAATTGGGTCGTTTTTGCGTCAAATTGGGTTGGGGCTCGGCAGTCGAAGCGTTGTGCTGTGTCGGCAGGCTACAATCCCTCAGTCAGCCCTCTCAGTCTTCTCCCTTCGGTCGAATCCAGCTCTCCCAGAGGGAGAGCTTAGAAAAACAGCCCTGACGTTCTTGTCAGGGCTGTTGGTATACTGTCTTATGCCTGCGGGGGAACGGTGGGGGTGGGTGCCTTGCCCGTCTCGGGCTTCTTGACGGTCTCCACCACGCCGGCGGCCAGACCGGCCAGGCCCTGGATCTCGGAGGGTATGATGATCTTGGTGGCCTTGCCGTTGGCGGCGGACTGGAAGGCCTCCAGCGCCTTGAGCTTCACCACCTGGTCGTTGGGGTTGGCCTCGTTCAGCAGCTTCAATGCGTCGGCCATGGCCTGGTTGACCTCACGGATGGCCTGGGCTTCTGCCTCTGCCGCCATGATACGGGCGGTCTTCTCTGCGTCTGCCCGGAGGATGCGGGACTCCTTCTCGCCCTCTGCCACCAGGATCTGGCTCTGCTTCTGGCCCTCTGCCTGGAGGATGGCCTCACGGCGTTCACGCTCGGCCCGCATCTGCTTTTCCATGGCGTTCTGGATGTCACGGGGAGGCAGGATGTTCTTCAGCTCCACACGGTTGACCTTGATGCCCCAGGGGTCGGTGGCCTCGTCCAGGATGCTGCGCATCCGGGCGTTGATCACATCACGAGAGGTGAGGGACTGGTCCAGCTCCAGCTCACCGATGATGTTTCGCAGGGTGGTGGCCGTCAGGTTCTCGATGGCGTTCATGGGGTTCTCCACGCCGTAGGCGTAGAGCTTGGGGTCGGTGATCTGGAAATACAGGACGGTGTCGATCTGCATGGTGACATTGTCCTTGGTGATGACCGGCTGGGGCGGGAAGTCAGCCACCTGTTCCTTCAGGGAGACCACCTTGCGGACCCGGTCGATGAAGGGGATCTTAAAATGCAGGCCCACGCCCCACACCGCCTGGAAGGCACCAAGCCGCTCGATGACGTATGCCTTTGACTGCTGGACCACCCGGATGGACGTGGCCAGAACAGCCAGGATGACAAGGATAAACAGTACCAGAGTGATCTTACCTAACACACTACCTAACATATGTTACACCGTTCCTTTCTCCAGGGTGGACACAATGGCTTTGACTCCTTCGATTCGTTCTACCCGGACCAGGGCACCTACGGGGATGACCTCCCCGGCGGCAGAGCGCGCGGTCCAGACGGCCCCGCCGACTTTGATCTGTCCGGATGCCTCAATGTTGTCGATGGTCTCGATGACGATGGCATCGGCATCCAGGATCCGGTCTGCATTGGTCTTTTCCGGGGCGGGCTGTATCCACTTCGCCGCCATGGGCCGCAGGATGGCCATGGTCAGAACGGACACAATGGCGAACAGCCCGATCTGTACCCAGAGGCCGGCTCCCAGCCAGGCGGCAAAGAGGGCCACCAAGCTGCCGGCGCAAAACCAGATGGAGATGAGCCCAGCCGTAGCCCCTTCGATCCCGGCAAAGGCAATGAGCAGCACCAGCCATAACATGGGATAGTTCACAGTCCGCTTCCTCCCTTCCTTGTTCATTTCTTGCTTCGCTTACTTTTGTAAGTATTGTAACATAAGTTTCGAAAGGTTGCAATAGAATTTTTGCAGAATTCCACAATTTCCGGGTGTTTTTTCCTTTAGTGTGAAGAATTTTTACCAAATGCTTCCTGTCCCTTGCAAGTTCACACTGGCTTTGTTATACTATATTATTACTATTATATCTTTGTGCGGCCCCACCGTTTTTCCCGCCCCGGGCGGGTAATTCCGAAAGGAGGACAACCCCTTGAGACCCCCTCTGAAAAAACTGCTCTTCTACATCGGCCTGGCCCTGATCGGCTTTGTCATCCTGTTCTTTGCCGCTCAGGTGATGCTGAACTTCGGTTCTGTGCTGAGCGCAATCGGCGGCATGGCAGTGGCGCTGCGGGCCATCGTGCTGGGCTGCGTGATGGCCTACCTGCTCTACCCGGTTGCCAGGTTCTCCGAGCATTTCCTCCTTTACCACAACGTGAGTAAGAAGGCCTCCCGGGCCCTTTCCACCGGCTTTGCCACCCTGGTGCTGGTCACGCTGATCGTCATGTTTATCTACTTCATCGTCCCCGAGCTGGCGGCCAACCTGCCCGCCCTGCTCCAGGACCTGCCCTGGATGATCCGCAGCACCTTCAATGAACTCTCCAAGTTCCTGCAGGCCCAGGGTCAGGCGGCCGACCTGTTGGAGGATATCTCTCTGAAGCTCACCAACGCCTTTACCACCTGGCTCCAGGGTGATGCACTGGACACCATCACAGACCTGCTCACCCGGGTCTTTGACCTGGCAAAGAGCCTGCTGAACTTCGTCATCGGCATCATCGTCATGGTCTACGTTCTCATGAGCCGAGATCAGTTCGTGGGACAGTCCAAAAAATTCCTCTTTGCCCTGTGTAAGAACCGCAACACCTGCGACACCATCCTCAAGCATATCCGGGTAGTCAACCAGATCTTTGGCGGCTTCGTTTCGGGCAAGCTGCTGGACTCCCTCATCATCGGCATCCTATGCGGGATCTCTCTGTCCATCCTGAATATCCCCTACGCCATGATCATCAGCCTCATCGTGGGCATCACCAACATCATCCCCGTCTTCGGTCCCTTCTTCGGGGCCATCCCCTCGGCCTTCCTGCTGCTGCTCACCGACCCCGGCAAGTGTCTGGTCTTCATCGTGTTCATCATCATTCTCCAGCAGGTGGACGGCAATATCATTGGCCCCAAGATCCTGGGCGACTCCACCGGCCTGCCTGCTTTCTGGGTCCTCTTCTCCCTGCTGCTCTTCAACCACATCATGGGCTTCTGGGGCATGTTGCTGGGTGTTCCCCTCTTCGCCTCCTTCTATTATCTGCTGCGGGAGTTCATCAATTCCCGTTTGTCCAAGAAAGATCTTCCCATGGCCACCCAGGATTATATCAATGTCTCGGGCATTGACGAGGATGGTACCCTCCATTACACGGAACCCAAACGCATCCAGTTCTATCCCCTGGTGAAGGGGGACAACAGCTACTGGTCCCAGTTCAGAGCCTGGCTGGACCGTCCCATCCCCAAGGATGCCCTGAAAAACAACCCCTTCATCACCCTGCACAAGCACGTGCGGGAGTACAAGCCCCCGGAAGATGAGGGCGATCAGAACGACCAGGACAGTCAGTCCTAAGACCCACCACGGAGGTGTTTCCCCATGCGCAGCCAAGCCAGCCGACAGATGGCCCTATGCGGCATCACTGCCGCCCTGATGATCGTGGTCATGCTGTTGGGCTCCATCCTGCCCCTGTCCACCTATTCCTGCCCCATGCTGGCAGGTGCCCTGGTGATCCCCGTCCTCTGGGAACTGGGGAGCCGAATGGGCGGCCTGCTCTACCTGGCCGTGTCTCTTCTGAGCATCCTCATGGCCCCAGACAAGGAGGCCGTCTTCCTCTTCGTCTTCCTACTGGGCTGGTACCCCATCGCCCGGCCCAAGCTTCAGCACATCCGACTCAAACCCGCTCGCTGGGCAAGCAAATTGGTCATCTTCAACGGGGCCGCCCTGGTAACCTATGCCTTCCTGCTGTTCGTGCTGACCATGCCCGACCTGCAAGCTGACTTTGCCGACTGGACCGTCCTCCTGGCAGCAGGCTTCCTTGCGTTGGGCAACGTGACCTTTGTCCTGTATGATATCCTGCTGGGCAGGCTGACCGATTTTTATGTGCTGAAACTCCGGCCCAAACTTTTCTCCACACACACCATCGACCCGTGAGGTACCCTATGAAACAGAGATTCCTTTCCCTTCTACTGGCCTGCGTGATGGCCCTCTCCCTTGCAGCTCCCGTCTCCGCCGCCAAGACCATGAACTTCTCCGACGTAAAATCCTCCGACTGGTTCTACCTCAATTTAAAGGACCTGTACAGCTGGGGCGTCATCAACGGTATGACACCCACCACCTTTTCCCCCCAAGGGACTGTAACCTTCGGCCAGGCCCTGAAAATGATCCTGCTGGCCACCGGTTATTCCGAGCAGAAGCCCACCGACACCCACTGGGCCAGCGGCTACTATCAGCTGGCCGCCCAGAACGGATTTTTACCCAAGAAGATGAACCTGACCCTGGATGATCCTATCAACCGCAAGCAGATCGCCCAGATCATTGTCAAGATCCTGGATGTGAGCCGCACCGGAGCGGAGCTCCCCTTCTCGGACACTGGCAGCAAGGACGCCCTGATCCTCTACGACTACGGCATCTTCACCGGTGAGTACGATGCAAACGGGCGGCTTCTTTTCAAGCCTGACAGCAACATCACTCGTGCCGAGATCAGCGCCGTCATCTGGCGCCTTTACAAACTGGATCTCCCCCCTGAAGCACCCGAACCGGAACCCACCGGGGACTACTTCTATTTCGGCGGCAAGAAGGTCTACATCGTGGAGGACCTCCCCAAAAACACCTATGACAACGACCTGTTCCAGGTGAACGAGCAGGGCTTCCTCACCTACAACAGCGACGAATACACCTGCAAGATCGGCATCGACGTCTCCCGCTATCAGGGCAACATCGACTGGGCCCAGGTAAAGGAAGTGGGCGTGGACTTCGCCATCCTCCGGCTGGGTTACCGTGGTTACGGCTCCGGCAAGATGGTCCTGGACAACTACTTCTACCAGAACCTGAAGGGAGCCTTGGCCAATGACATCGAGGTGGGCGTGTACTTCTTCTCTCAGGCCATCAGCCCCGCTGAGGCGGAGGAAGAGGCTCGGTTCTGCATGAACGCCCTGAAAGGGTACCACATCACCTACCCCATCGTCTTTGACTGGGAACCCTATGACAGCAGCCTGGAACCCCGGACCGATGAGCTGGACGACAAGGTCCTGACCCAGTGCGCCGTTGCTTTCTGCGACACAGTAAAGGCCGGCGGGTATCAGCCCATGGTCTACTCCAACCTGACCTACTTCTACCTGCACTTCGACCTGAACGACCTGGTGAACTACCCCTTCTGGCTGGCCCAGTACAACGCCACCCCCTCCTTCTACTACCACTTCGACATGTGGCAGTACGGGGATGCCGGGATCGTGCCCGGTATTGACGGAAATGTGGACCTGAACATCCACTTCATCCCCAAGAAGTAACAAAAAACGGAAGCACTTTTCTCAAAGAAGTGCTTCCGTTTTCTTATTTCATAGCCTGGGCCCAAAACCCTTCAAAGTCGGTCAGGTCGGGCAGGTAGAGGTGGCAGAAGGTCTTCAGGACCTCCTGGTCGCTGTACAGGTCATGGACACCGGCCACCCGATACCCCGCCTGAAAGGCGGTCCTGGCCCCGTGGACGGCATCCTCAAAGACCCAAGTTTCCTGGGTAGCAGACCCCATTCGATTCCGGGCATAGTCATAGATAAAGGGCTTGTCCTTGCCGGTGTTCAGCTCCCGGCAGGTGTAGACTTCGTCCAGCAGGTGGATCAGGCCCGCCGTCTTCAACCCGTCGGTGATGGGACCACGGTCTGTGTTTGTGGCCAGGGTACAGGGGATCCCTTTGGCATGGAGGGCCTGGAGAAACTCCACGGCTCCAGGCTTGGCCTTGACCTCATGCCGGTAGAAATCCCATAC
>JAFXCU010000203.1 GCA_017521345.1 Ruminiclostridium sp.
AGAGGGACAGTTTTTTCCATTTTTTGTTCATACTACATCGTATCCTTTCTTGGTTAGCAGGCAAACGCTTCCCTCACCCCTTAAGACTCTCCCACCAATAGCTTCTTTTTTGAACCCGTTCCTCAGAAAAAAGATCTCTTTTTATGTTATAACACCAAAATAGAGAGAAATCCAACTATAATCACAACAATAATACATATACTCCAGATAAAGTCAAAAAGAACAACAAGAAAGTCCAAAAAATTATGCCACGCTGAATCATCTTGAATAATATGTTTTCTCGTAATCACCAAAACAAATAAATACACATAATACAGAGGCGCTCTTATTCCATGCACCAATTTATCTATATACATTCTAGGAACAGAGCGACCATAGCGAAAAGAGTCTCCTCTTTTTATTTCAATGCATATTCCCAACAGAGTCATTGGCCTGTTTGGACTGCCTGCAGGAACAATCATCATGGACTTTGTAACCGGCTTCGTTCCGATTATCGCTGCATGGTTGCTTTGCAAGATATTTAAAGTAAAATTCGATTAAAAAAACAAAGGCTATTGTATTACAGTAGCCTTTGCCATTGTCCTGCAGATCTATGATTCTTCTGCTAAAATTCGTTTCGCTTCTACCTCCACACTTTCACGGAAACCGTACATCTGCTTTTCTGTAAAATGGTACTTGGAGTTTCTGTCTCTCAGCATCAGCACCGGCACACCAAACACCAAGGCATATCCAACAATACCAAATACAGCACCTAATATGTAATCACTGACAGATGCCATATTGTTTACAGTAACATACCATAGCATATAAATTCCTATTGGCAGTTGCAAAAAAATTGCTGTTGCTGCACCCGGGTTATATTTCGTTTTTAGTGCAATGTTCTCAAAAATGCCATGTGCCAGCACCTGAATAAACCCTGCACACGCCTGACCGATAGCAAGCCAAATTACATTCGGGAAAAATATTGGGATAATATAAAATGCATATGTTGTAAACACGTTGTCAAAAAAGCAGAGATGAGGATTGAAAGGATAATGGTCGTAATCCTTTTTTTCTTTAAAGAATAATATGTTTGTCACTGCTGGAAAGCCTCCCGGCCATCCATATTCTTCAACCTGATGTGCAAGCATCGCCATCCAGCTGAAAATCAAAATTACCTGAATATGGTCCAAATGCTCTACACCCCAAAATCCCATAAAGAATGCCAGTCCGATGAATATAATACCGCCAACCCAGCACCAGTTTTCTCTCCAGATTCTCATCAATTTTCTCCTTTCCTTCCATTGCAATCAATGATCACTTCATTATCGGGATAAGCCGTGACATCAACAAATTTTGAAAAATACTTTGGACTTTCAAAGGCAAAGTATTCGGAATTCAAACTGCGCACCCATTTTCGCAGCGGAAATTCTGCAAGGAGTAGGCATATTGATACCAAAACGATAAAAAGAATGACGCTGCATATCCAATCCATCAGGCTTGTTTCCTGCAAGTTAAGCATGATATATATACTTGCCGGAAGGAAGCAGAATATAGATGTTCCCAAGCCCGGGTCATAAATCGTGCGCTTACCTGCTTTTTTATAGCGAATCAGACAAATAATTCCAACAACAGTATGGGCGAAAAGCTCCATATAGCCGAACATCATCATACATATTGCCAACCCTGGCTCTATGCCTGTAAATATCGTGGACAGCCAGGCATAAATCAAAGGGACAACTGTCAGTCCGACATTGGTGTTCATATCCGTCAGACGGCTCATCGGAAAGCGATTCAAACTGTGCGTGTCTTTTGCAAATGGCCCAAATATCCTTACGTTGTATATGTAATGCAGTCCTCCCGGAAGCTTCCATTCTTCTATAACATGCAGAGGCATAATCATTGCACAAAAGGCGGCGCCTCGTGCACCAACGCTTAAATCACCCCAATTTAAAATCAGATATATTCCTGTTACTACACCAATGATACAAATAAAGTATATCCACAGGTTCTTTGACCACTTGTCTAACAACTGAATCATTTTTCTTTCACTCCTTGCCTAATTCAACACTATGTTGTATTATTAGTATAGTATTACTGACTTTTTTGAACAACCATTACTTTTTTCAAATGTGTTGGATTAGTATTCAAGATGAATATCTCAGGAGGATCCATGAATAGACGTCCCAAGCAAACAGAGGCAACAAAAAAACGCATCCTTGATGCATTTATTAAAGCTGCACATGAAAAAGGCGTACAGAGAGTTACTGTACGCGATGTGACGAATATTGCAGAGATTAACAGAAGTACCTTTTATCAGTACTTTATTGATATAAAAGACTTGATCGAACAATATGAGAACACTCTCTTGGAGCAGGCACTGTCTTCATTCGAAGCGTTTTCCCAAAATAAAACCTTTGATGTGGAAAAGGATCTATTTAAAATGGCTCTGCACATTTTTCAGCATTTCGGCGACGAAGTTTACTTCCTGCTGGGCGACCAAGGCGACCCCGCTTTTCAGCATAAACTTCGTTCTTTCCTCATGCCGATCTTCAAGAAATACTTTTTTAGTGATGCTGCAGAAATACCCAATTTCGAGTACATCTTAGCCTTCACCATGTCCGCCATCAATGGAACCCTAACCCATTGGCACGAATCCGGGCAAACAATCACAGACGATGAAATCATCTCTTTAATCGAGAGGCTGCTTAGAAGCGGTCTAGGAGAATATAACACAAAATCTTATAACTAACCGCCCAAAAATTACAATAAAAAACAAAGGCTATTGTATTTATTACAGTAACCTTTGCCATTATTCTACAAATTCAAATTTTCTGTTTTCTTAACCATTATATCATACCGATGCAAGTGTTTCATTAACAAACTGTGAACGAAAAAACACCCTGCATTTCTGCAAGGTGTCCGTTATCCGTTCTATGCTTCAACTTCCATTTCCATTCCCGATTTAAGGGTTACTACTATCTTCTCATCAAGGATTGTGACCTTTTCTACTAGCCTTCTTGTAAGTGTTTCGCTGTATTCTGTAATTGCGGTATGCTGTTCATCCAGGAAATCTATCAGTTCCTGCATTCGTAACTGTAGGTCTTTTCTCTCTGCTGCCGCCGTCAGAATATCCTGTCGTTCTTCACGAAAGTTTACTATCTCTGTTCCTAACCTCTCAACAGCAAGTTCATCACCGGAAACATTGATTAGTTCTATCTGAAGTTCTGCCAACTGTTTATCGATGGCTCTTATCTTCTCTTCCAGATCATCGTTTATAACTGCCTCGATGTTCTGTTTCAAAAGTGGTATCACTGTGTTCTTCTGTGCAAAGGCATCGTTGACTGCCGTAACAACTGCATCGTGGAGAACCGTTTCTTCTATGGTTCTTGCTGGGCAATCAATCCCACTGCTTTTCTTCAGAACCCTGGATACGCATCTCCATACTGCAATGTTCAGTGCTTTCAGCTGACGGGTGTACTTAAGGCAGTCTACCGTGTTTCTTGAAAATCGGCTGATGGACTTGGTAAGAATAAGGTCTATCTTGCCAGCCTCACAATCTTCTATCATCTGGTTAAACGCTTCACGCTTCATTGTATTCGTACCGGAAATACCATCATCGGCATAAACCTTCACAAACTCCCATTCTTCTTTGCTCTGAATATAAGTTGTGTAGTGGCTTACCTGTGTTTCATAACTTGTTTCCTGTTCTTCAGAATCTGTAGAAACACGGCAGTATGCAGCAACTCTTATCTTCTGTACCTGTGTTTCTGTTTTTCTTGAACCAACTCTTTTTCGTGCCGGGATTACTGTTACATTCTGTGCTAATGCCTGCATACCTTACACCTCACTCTCTATTAAGGCATATGCATATTCCGCTTGTTTCACAGGGTCCTTGTATTTAGAAATCACTCTCGGAATCTTGAAAGCAACCGGAATCTGAATACTCCTCCATAGAATCAGGGTGTATTACGTTACCATAATAATATCACAATGCCATGCCTTTTTCAATCAGTTTGCTGTTGTTTGTTGTTGTTTGTTGTAATTTCAATTCATAACAACAATTCCATTATCCTAATTTCTAAAAACAGTAGTCCTATTCACTCAACACCCCAAAAAGTAGTTTCTAAACTCCACCCTACTTATAACCAGACTACAGAACTACTGTCAAATACAATAAAAAAGGGATTCCAGGAGGTTCCCAATAATGGACCTTCGCACGGAATCCCTTAATTTCAACGCTTTTCTATTGTTTATTTGTCTTTTCTTGACAGCAGACAGACTGTCTCGACATGGTGGGTCCGGGGGAAGAGGTCGGCGGCCTCGGCCCGGCGCAGGTGGTAGCCCCGCTGGGCCAGAAGCTTCACGTCCCGAGCCAGGGTGGCCGGGTCGCAGGAGACATACACCAGCCGCTGGGGAGCCATCCGGACGATGACCTCGATGACGTCGGCGGAGATTCCCTTCCGGGGCGGGTCCACGCAGATGACGTCGGGACGGATGGCCCGCTGGGCCAGCTGGAGGGCGGCCTCACCGGCATCGGCGCAGAAGAACTCGGCGTTCTCCACCCCGTTGCGCTTGGCGTTCTCCCTGGCATCCTCCACGGCGGAGGGGACCACCTCGGCACCCAGGGCACGCTTGGCCTTCCGGGCCATGCACAGGGTGATGGTGCCGATGCCGCAGTACAGGTCCAGGACGGTCTCCCGGCCGGTGAGTCCGGCAAAATCCAGGGCCCGGCCGTAGAGGACCTCGGTCTGCTCCCGGTTCACCTGGTAGAAGGAGGGGACGGACAGCTGGAAGGTCAGGCCGCAGAGGGTGTCCTCCAGAAAATCCTGGCCCCAGAGGGTCTTGTAGGTCTTGCCCAGGATCACGTTGGTCTTGTCCATGTTCACCGACAGCACCACGCCCACCAGGTCGGGCTCGGCTTGGCGGAGGAGGTCGATAAGCTCCTGGGTGTGGGGGAGCTTCTTGCCGTTGGCGATCACCGAGCACAGGGACTGGCCCTTCCGGTTCACCCGGACATAGAAGTGCCGGATAAGGCCCTGGTGGGCCTTCTCGTCATAGGCGGGGATGTGATAGGTCTCCATCCAGGTCTTGAAGGCCGTCCGCAGGCGGGTGGCGGGCAGGGGCTGGAGGAGGCAGTCGGGGGCGTCGATGACGTCATGGCTCCGGGCCCGGAAGAAACCGACTTCAGGGCCGTCTGCCACGGGGAACTGGATCTTGTTCCGGTACCGGTCGGGGGTAGGGGCGGCGTGGATGACCTCCACGGTCCCCTCCCAGCCGCCGATGCGGCGGAGGGCCTCCTGGACCCGGCGGCGCTTCATCTCGGTCTCCTCGGCATAGGTCATGTGCCGGAGCTGACAGCCGCCGCACTTGGGGTACTGGGGGCAGTCGGGCTCCTGCCGGTTGGGGGAGGGTTCCAGCACCTGGTCCACCCGGCCCCAGGCGGCGGATTTGCCCACCTTCAGCAGCTGGACGGAGCAGAGTTCTCCCTCCAGGGCTCCCTTCACAAACACGGCCTGACCCTCCAGCCGGGCCACGCCCTCGCCGGAGGAGCCGTAGCTCTCGATCCGCAGGGGATATTTCTCGTTCTTTTTGGCTGCCATATGCGACGGCTCCCTTCTATCTCACGGGCGGCTGATCGCCGCCCCTACATGATTCTATCGTAATCTTTAGTATATCATAAGACGTTCTCAGTGAACAGGAAGTTTTTTTCGTTGAACCGAAAAATAAGCCTCCCTCTCCGAGGGAGGTGGCTCGCCGGAGGCGAGTCGGAGGGCGTTTGCCGATGGAACGTAAACTCCCCCAGTCAGCTTCGCTGACAGCCCCCTCGGAGAGGGGGCCTTTGGTTTTGGTTCTCTTGCGTAAAAATCTTTGACTTTGGAGGGCAAATTCACAGTTTCTTCTTTTTTCTTTCCACCGAATGTGCTATAATACCATAAATCTGGGTCTATGCGCCCATTTTTCCACACACCTGCGAAACTCAGCGGTTTTTCCGCTTTTTGAAAGGATCTATCCAACATGGGATTATTAGCAAAACTCTTTGGCACCAGCAGCGCAAAGGAGCTCAAGCGCATTGAGCCCATCGTCCAGAAAATCGAGGCCCTGGAGGAGGAATACAAGAACCTCACCGACGCCCAGCTTCAGGCCAAGACCCCTGAGCTGAAGGGCCGTCTGGCCAATGGCGAGACCCTGGACGACATCCTGCCCGAGGCCTTCGCCACCTGCCGCGAGGCCGCCTGGCGTGTGCTGGGCATGCGCCCCTACCGGGTCCAGCTTATCGGCGGCATCATCCTGCACCAGGGCCGCATCGCCGAGATGAAGACCGGTGAAGGCAAGACCCTGGTGGCCACCCTGCCCGCCTACCTGAACGCCCTGGCCGGGGAAGGCGTGCACATCATCACCGTCAACGACTACCTGGCCAAGCGTGACTCCGAGTGGATGGGCAAGGTCTACCGCTTCCTGGGCCTCACCGTGGGTCTGGTCATCCACGGCATCGACGCCAAGGGCAAGCAGGCCGCCTACAACGCCGACATCACCTACGGCACCAACAACGAGTTCGGCTTTGACTACCTCCGTGACAACATGGCCATCTACAAGGCAGAGCTCATGCAGAGAGGCCATTTCTTCGCCATCGTGGACGAGGTGGACTCCATCCTCATCGACGAAGCCCGTACCCCCCTGATCATCTCCGGTCAGGGCGAAAAGTCCACCCAGCTCTACACCCTGGCAGACAACTTCGCCGCCCGCCTGAAGGGTATCACCGTGGCCACCGTGGACGACAAGCAGGAGGAGTCTGAGGACATCGACGCCGACTACATCGTCAACGAAAAGGCCCGTGCCGTCACCCTGACCGCCCGGGGCGTGGCCAAGGCTGAGGCCGCCTTCAACATCGAGAACCTGTCCGATCCGGAAAACTCCACCCTGTCCCACCACATCAACCAGGCCATCCGCGCCCGGGGCCTCATGAAGCGGGACATCGACTACGTGGTCAAGGACGGCGAGGTCATCATTGTCGACGAGTACACCGGCCGACTGATGTACGGCCGCCGCTATAACGAGGGCCTCCACCAGGCCATCGAGGCCAAGGAAAAGGTCACCGTGGCACGAGAGTCCAAGACCCTGGCCACCATCACCTTCCAGAACTACTTCCGTCTGTATAAGAAGCTCTCCGGCATGACCGGCACCGCCATGACCGAGGAGGAGGAGTTCGGCAACACCTACCAGCTGGACATCCTGGAGGTCCCCACCAACAAGCCCCTGGCCCGTCAGGATCTGCCCGACGAGGTCTACAAGAACACCAAGGGCAAGTATACCTCCATCATCCGCCAGATCATCGCCTGCCACGAGAAGGGCCAGCCCGTTCTGGTGGGTACCACTTCCATTGAGAAGTCCGAGTTTATCTCCAAAATGCTGACCAAGCAGGGCATCAAGCACAACGTCCTGAACGCAAAGAACCACGAGAAGGAAGCTGAGATCGTGGCCCAGGCCGGTAAGTTCGGGGCCGTCACCGTGGCCACCAACATGGCCGGCCGTGGTACCGACATCATGCTGGGCGGCAACGCCGAGTTCCTGGCCAAGAACGACCTGCGCAAGGCCGGCCTGTCCGATGAGATCATCGCCGAGGCCACCGGCTTTGCCGAGACCGACAACGAAGAGATCCTGAAGGCCCGGAAGATGTACGCCGAGGCCGAGGCCAAATATAAGGCCGAGCTGGCTCCCGAGGCCGAGCGGGTCCGGGAAGCAGGCGGCCTGTTCATCCTGGGCACCGAGCGCCACGAGTCCCGCCGCATCGACAACCAGCTCCGTGGCCGTGCCGGCCGTCAGGGCGACCCTGGCGCCAGCCGCTTCTACCTGTCCATGGAGGACGACATCATGCGCCTGTTCGGCTCCGAGCGGATGCAGAACATGATGGAGACCCTGAAGATCGAGGACGACATGCCCATCGACGCCAAGATGCTCTCCGGCGCCATCGAGAACGCCCAGAAGAAGGTGGAGTCCAAGCACTACCAAGCCCGTAAGAACACCCTGGAGTTCGACAACGTCATGAACGTCCAGCGAGGCATCATCTACAAGCAGCGCCGCCAGGTCCTGGACGGCGAGAACATGGGCGAATTCATCCGGGGCCTCATCCACCGCTGGGTGGAGGAATCCATCCAGGGCCACCAGGGCGAAAACAAGCACATGGACGCCGAGAGCTGGATGCTTGCCACCGAGCCCTTCCGGGGCCTCTTCTTCGCCCCCGACCAGTTCCGCTTCACCGACGAGGATCTCAAGGGCTACAAGACCCAGGACCTCATCGACCTGGTGGAGAAGGAAGCCCTGGCAGTCTACGACGCCAAGGAGGAAGCCCTGGGCGAAGAGCTCATGCGTGAGCTGGAGCGCGTCATGATGCTGCGCACCGTTGACGAGTTCTGGATGGACCACATCGACGCCATGGATGAACTCAAGCGGGGCGTGGGCCTGCGCGCCTATGCCCAGACCAACCCCGTGGACGCCTTCAAGAAGGAAGGCTTTGAGATGTTCGAGGGCATGATCCAGGCCATCCAGGAGGAGACCATCCGCCGGATCATCGCCGCCCGGGTCCAGACCAACGAGATCCAGCGGGAACGTGTGGCCAAGGTCACCGGCACCTCCGGCGGCAGCGACGGCACCGTGAAGAAGGCCCCCGTCCGCAAGGCCGTGAAGGTGGGCCCCAACGATCCCTGCCCCTGCGGCAGCGGCAAGAAGTACAAGAAGTGCTGCTATTTAAAGGATAAGAATTCCTGACTTTTGGAACCCGCTGCGCCAGCGGAATAGGCCCCCTCCGGGAGGGGGCTGTCAGCGAAGCTGACTGGGGGAGCATGCGCAACCTAACGGTTGCAAACTCCCTCCGTCACGGCTTCGCCGTGCCACCTCCCTCTGAGAGGGAGGCTTAGACCCATCAAAACTCCTTCCTGGAGGTGTCCTATGCCCTTTACCAAGCAAACCAAAGATAAGGTGGTCTTTCACACCTCTGACAACATTTCCGCCGCAGGCGGTGTGGCCCACGGCTTTGCCTCCCGGCTGGGGGGCGTCAGCACCGGCCCCTGTTCCGAGCTGAACTTAGGCCTCACCCGCCACGACCGGCCCGAGGCCGTCCGGGAGAACTACACCCGGTTCTGTGCCGCCCTGGGCACCGACGTGGACCACCTGGTCTTTTCCCACCAGGTCCACGAGGACACCATCCGGGTGGTCCAGGCCTCCGATGTCCTGGCCGACCTCTTCGACCCCATCCCTTACGACGCCGACGGACTCATCACCGACCAGCCCGGCCTGTGCCTAACCATCTACTACGCCGACTGCATCCCCGTCCTCCTTTACGACCCCGTAAAGAAGGTCATCGCCGCCGTGCACTCCGGCTGGCGGGGGACCGCTCTGGGGATCGCCCCCCAGGCGGTGAAAAAGATGGCCGACCTCTACGGCAGCGACCCCAAGGATGTCCTGGCCGCCATCGGCCCGGGCATCGGCCCCTGCTGCTTTGAGACCCACGATGACGTCCCCACCGCCATGAGAGCCCAGCTGGGCGACGGCGTTATGGACCACGTCACCACCCTGCCCAACGGAAAGTTCCAGGTAGACCTGAAGGGCATCCTCACCTGGCAGCTCACCGCTGCCGGTGTGACCCCGGACCACCTGGAGGTCCTTCCCCTATGCACCGGCTGCCATCCGGAGCTCTACTGGTCCCACCGAAAGATGGGAGACCAGCGGGGCAACCAGGCCGCCATGATCCAGCTCATCCCCTGACCCCAGCGAAAGGAGGTAGATTCCCATGGGCAACCAGGAATCCAAACTCTCACAATTCATCCGCAGCCTTCAGACCCTCCGCACGGTGGGAAGTCCGAAGCGCTGCTCATCCCGTCCGGTCCAGCCTGCCTTTCCTGGGTCTGACCGCCGTGATCCTCACCGGCACGGTCCTGGCCAGCTCCTGCACCCTGTGCTACACGGTAGATGCCCAGGGCCAGACCGTCACCTACATCCAGAATGAGGAGACCTATTCCGCCGCTGTTACCAGAGCGGAAGAGAAGACCTCCAAGATCCTGGAGACCGACTACGCCTTCACCGAAGAGGTCACCCTGCGGACCACCCTGGCCCCCAAGAGCCAGGTGGAGGAGCTCCCCCAGGCCACCGACTCCATCATGGAGATCATCCCAGAGCTGGAGCACGTGTACACCCTCACCGTGGACGGCAGTCTGGTGGGCGCCGCCGAGAGCGCAGAGGTCATCCAGGAGGCCCTGAACCTGGTCACCCAGCACTACACCACCCCGGAGACCCTGTCCGTCACCTTCGACAGCCAGGTGAACCTGCGGTATGAATACCTGCCCATCCAGCAGGGCGTGTCCACCGCCCAGGAGCTGGCCGACCTGCTGCTGGCGGAATCCCCCCGGACCTTCCCCTACACCGTCCAGGCGGGAGACACGCTGGAAACCCTGCTGGCCCGGTTCAACATGACCCAGGAGCGGCTCCAGGAGCTGAACCCGGAGACCGACCTGTCCCTCAAGTCCCTGGCCATAGGCATTGAGGAAGTGGCCAAGGAGGCCGACGCCGCCGACCTGGCCGAGGTCATGGCGGCAGAGTTCGGCACCCCTCTGGAGGAAGGCCTTCTGCTCACCGTGGAACAGTCCTGCCCCCTGCTGGTGGTCTCCACCGTGGAGGAGCAGACCCTCACCCGGGCCACCACCCCCGCCCTGGAGACCCAGGCTGACCCCACCATGTTCACCGGGGAACAGCGGATCATCCAGGAGGGTCAGGCCGGTGAAGACCAGGTCCTGGCCCGTGTGGTCAAGCGCTGCGGCGTGACCATCGGCAGCACCGACCTGAACGCTGTCACTGTCGTTGAGGCCACCCCTCTCATCGTGGGCACCGGCACCCAGCCTAAGCCCGAGCTGCCCGAGGGATGTCTCTTCCTGTGGCCCGTCCGGGGCGCCATCTCTTCGGACTACGGCTACCGGTTCATCTTCGGCGAGACCAACTTCCACCGGGGCATCGACATCCCCGCCCCCGCCGGCACCGCCATCAACGCCGCTGCTGACGGCGTGGTCACCTTCGCCGGGGAGCGAGGCACCTATGGCAACCTGGTGATCCTCACCCACGCCAACGGCTTCCAGACCTACTACGCCCACTGCTCCAAGCTGCTGGTCAGCGTGGGCGACACCATCACCCAGGGCCAGCCTGTGGCCGCTGTGGGCTCCACCGGCCGCTCCACCGGCCCCCATGTCCATTTCGAGGTCCGGTATCAGAACGACCCCATCGATCCTCTGCTGTACCTGCCCGGGGAGAACAACGCCCCCGCCCGGGAGGAGATCACCGAAGAGGAAGAAGTCCAGGAGGAGGTCACCGAGCCTGTGGTCCCCGAGGTTCCCGTGGAACCCGAGACCCCTGCCGTGCCGGAGCCTCCCGTGGAACCTGAGGTCCCCGTCCAGCCCGAGGAGGAGACCCCTGCCCAGCCTGAGACCCCTGAGACCCAGGACCCTGCCCAGGTCCCGGAAGAGGCCGCTCTTCCTTCGGAAGAAACCCTCGAACCCTGACATAAAAAAGCCTGAACCCCCTTGAGGTTCAGGCTTTTTTTATGCCATCCCTTCATATCCCTTGATCACCATCCCGGCCGCCCGGGCAAAGAGCCGGGCCCCGGCGATGGCCTCGGCCAGGGTGTTTCCGTGGGAGCCCACCTCCACCAAAAGAGACCCCTTGGTGAGCTGCTGGTTGAACCGGGCGGACCGCAGGGTGATGGGCCGGGCCAGGCCGGGCCACAGGCTGTTCATCTGCCCCTGGATCTCCATGGCCAGGGCCAGGTGCTCCGTCCAGTCCGGGAAGTCCGCCCCACCGTCGTCGGTGCCCACCAGGAGCATCACCTGGGCGGTCTTTTTCCCGTCCACCTCCACCACCGGCTTGTAGATGGTGCCGTCCTCCCCCACCAGGGCATCCCGGTGGACATCCAGGACCATCTGGATGGTGGGATATTCTTCCAAAATGCCTTGCACGGCCGCCTTGGACCGGTCATAAGACCCGTTGTAGGCGGGGTAATCGTAAATTTCTGTGTGGTGAAGGACAGAAATCCCCATTTCTTCAAAAATTCGTGCTATCTCTTCCCCCACTCGTATGATATTATAAGAGGTGTCCGTGGTGTGGGCGGTGCCCGTCTCTGTGTAGGGCTCGGTGCCGTCCCGGGCAAAGGACTCCGTGCCGTGGGTGTGCATGATGAGGACCTGAGGGCCCTCCGCCGCCGGACGAAAGGAGAGGCTGGTCCCTCCGGCGGCCACCCCCTCCAGATCCACCGTCTTTTCCGTCCGGTTGAACAGGGCAATGCCGCCGCTGTTCAGATACCCGGTCCCGCCGGTGATGGTCCGCTCCTGGATGTTGTCCGGGGTGGGGGCCGTCAGATTTTGCTCCCCGGCCTCGTCGGCCTCCTCGGGAGATAACCCGGGATCCCCGCTCTGTCCCGCCGCCCACTGGGCGAAGAGGGCGGACTCCCCCAGCAGCAGCCGGTGGAGAAAGGGAACAGGCCTGTCCTCGGTCTGGCTCACAGCTCCCGTCTGGACCCACTGGCCCGCCAGGACCGGACCGGCCGCCATCCACACCCCCAACAGGGCCAGAAACCCGGCCATGGACCGCCGCAGAAGGCGGACCGGTCCCTGTTTGCTCCCACGCATTTTCATTGGCATCACTCTCCTATGTCTTGTCCCATGGTATGCGCCCGACATAGGTCTTAGAACCCTCGGAAAGGAGGACTTCCCGTGAAAAAATTCTGGCTTTGGCCCCCCGTCTACTTCCTGCGGGAGGGCCTCACCCTATACTTCGACTGCCGCCTCTCCCAGGCGGCCGCCTGCTTTGCCTATTTTGTCCTGCTGACCATCTTCCCCGTCCTCATCTGCGTGTCCTATGTGCTGGGCATGGCCAGCATCGACATCTACACCGTCATCACCCAGTTTGACCCCTTCCTGCCGGACATCGCCCTGGACGCCATCAGCAGCTACCTGCGGTACCTGACCTACCATCAGACCCCCGGCCTCTTCATCGCCGGCCTCATCGCCTGCTGGTTCTCCGCCTCGGCGGCCTACCGGACCATCGCCCGGGTGATCGCCGATGTCTTCCGGGCCCCCTCCGGGTCCATCTTCCGGGACCTCATCGCTAGCGTCATCTTCCCCATCGGCCTGCTGCTGGCTCTGGATATCTCGGTGGTGGTCGTGGTCACCGGCCAGCAGACCCTGGACTTTGTGGCGGAAAAGCTCCCCTTCCTGGGGCAGTTCCTCTCCCTGTGGGGCTGGCTGCGGTACGTCCTGCTGTTCGCCATCTTCTTCCTGTTCATCCTGTCGGTGCTGGTGATGGCCGCCCCCCGGGGGATCCTCCGGCGGCCCCTGATCGTCAGCAGCTTCATCGCCACCCTGGCCCTGGTGGCCTCCTCGGGCCTGTTCTCCTGGTTCATCGGCATATCTTCCCGGTATTCCCTGGTCTATGGGTCCCTGGTGTCTATCATCGTCCTGCTCATCTGGCTCTATCTCTGCGGCAACATCCTCTTCCTGGCCATCGCCTTCACCGGCGTGTGGTACCGGGACAAAAAGAAATGACCCAACGGTCCCCCGATCCTGCCGGGGGACCGCTGTTTTTTCAACGGATTTCCCCTGGCTGTTCCAAGATTTACCCTTCCCTTCCACAGTTTGTTGTGATATACTAGTTTCTATTACAATGCTTTAAAAGCATTGTAATAAGCCGCATCTATTGCGGCTTGCGGCTTTCGCCGCAAAAACGACGTGCAATACTTTTCCTGCCGCCAAGGGCGGCGTGCCATTCCAAGGGCACGCTAAAATGATTGAATCATTTTAGCAAGAGAAAGTATTATAATGTATCCTACATTTTTATGACTATTTTTATAGCCAAGTTGTATTGGGGGTGCTCCCATGCGTCCGCAAACCTTCCATAAAGATCTGAACCACATCTCCGAGACCGGGTTCCGGGTCTTCTTTGCCATCTGCCTGGTCTTTGCCGTGCTCACCGGCATGTTCAGCGTCTGGCTCTGCCTGGTGGAGATCGCCCTGGTCCTGGTGGTCTACCTGTACCTCCGGGCCGGCACCAACCGCCGGAAAAGCGAGGTCCTGGCCTACCTGGACCGGGTGACCAACGGGGTGGACTCCGCCTCCCGGCGGACCATGATCTCCTCTCCCCTGCCCATCGTCATCTTCCGTCCGGACACCGATGACATCATCTGGAGCAACGAACGGTTCCTCCACCTGACCGGAAACCGGGATCACCTCTTTGAGACCAAGCTCTCCTCCCTGGTGCCCGACTTCCAGGTCCAGTGGCTTCTGGACGGGGACCACGTCTGCGCCGAGCCCGTCACCGCCGGGGATCGGAAGTATCTGGTCTACGGCAACCTGGTCCGCATCGGGGACGGCGGTTCCGACGAGGAGTTCCTGGCCACCACCTACTGGGTGGATATCACCGACTACGCCAACACCGCCCAGCAGTTCGACGCCACCCGCCCGGTCCTGGCCATCATCCAGGTGGACAACTACGAGGACCTGGGCAAGGGCCTGGACGAGGGCGACCGCTCGGCCATCCGCACCCAGATCAACAACATTCTCACCGACTGGCTGGCTCCCGCCCAGGGCATGATCTGCCGCTACGACCGGGACCACTTCCTCTTCTTCATGGAGGCCGGAAAGCTCCAGGACTTCTACCGTCGGAAGTTCTCCATCCTGGAGGAGATCCGCCAGGTCCAGAGCCCCAACGGCGTGGCCGCCACCCTGTCCATCGGCATCGGCCGCAACGCCGAGACCCCCCACCAGCTCCACGAGTACGCCTCCCTGGCCCTGGACATGGCCCTGAGCCGGGGCGGCGACCAGGTGGTCATCCGGGACGGCGCTGACTTCTCCTTCATCGGCGGCCGGTCCAAGGAGACCGAGCGCCGCACCAAGGTCAAGAGCCGTGTGGTGGCAACCGCCTTCTCCGACGTCCTCAGCAGCACCCGCCAGGTCATCGTCATGGGCCACAAGTTCCCCGACCTGGACGTGATGGGCTCCGCCGCCGGTGTGGTGGCCATCGCCCGAAAGCTGAAGGTCCCCGTGAAGGTGGTCAAAGCCCCCTCCCCCAACCCCGCTGAGGTCATGACCAAAAAGCTGGCCGCCCTGCCGGAGTACAAGGGGGTCTTCATCACCGCAGACGAGGCCCGCCATCTGGCCAGTGAGCCCGACACCATCGTGGTGGTGGTGGACACCAACCGTCCCGAGCAGACCCAGGTCCCCGAGCTTCTCATCTCCGGGGCAAAGGTCATCGTGCTGGACCACCACCGACGGGCCGCCTCTTACATCGAAAAGCCCTCTCTCAGCTTCCACGACCCCTACGCCTCCTCGGCCAGCGAGCTGGTCACCGAGCTGGTCCAGTACATCCTGGACACCGGCGACCTGAAAAAGACCGAGGCCGAGGCCCTGCTGGCCGGCATCGTCCTGGACACCAAGGCCTTCACCATGCGCACCGGCAGCCGCACCTTTGAGACCGCCGCCTTCCTGCGAAAGTCCGGTGCTGACACTGCCGAGGTCAACAAGCTCTTCCAGAACGGCCTGGAGGAGACGGTCGCCAAATTCGAGATCATCCGTGGGGCAAAGCCCTACCGGAACTCCATCGCCCTGGCCGTCGCTGAGCATAAGGTGGGCCGGGCCATTGCCGGTCAGGCATCCGACGAGCTGCTGAACATTGCCGGCATCCAGGCCTCCTTCGTGCTCTACCCGGAGGAAGGCCAGACCTGCCTGTCCGCCCGGTCGGACGGCAGCATCAACGTCCAGGTCATCAGCGAGATGCTGGGCGGCGGCGGCAACGCAGCCACCGCAGGGGCCCAGTTCCCCGGCAAGACCACCGAAGAGATCCTGCCGGACCTGACGGCCGCCATCGACAAGTATTTTGACGAGGACGAGTAAATTCGTCCCATCCTATTTCAATTTTGGAGGTACATACCATGAAAGTAATTCTGCAGCAGGACGTGAAGGGCCACGGCAAGCGTGGTCAGCTGGTGGACGTTTCCGACGGCTACGCCCGCAACTTCCTCTTCCCCAAGAAGCTGGCCGTCCCCGCCAACGCCGATAACATGAACAAGATGATCATGCAGGACAAGGCCAAGAAGGCCCAGATGGAGGCCGAAAAGGCCGAGGCCCAGGCCATCGCCGCCAAGCTGAAGGACCTGGTGGTGAAGATCCCCGCCAAGGCAGGCTCCAACGGCCGTCTCTTCGGCGCCGTCACCTCCAAGGAGGTCTCCGACGCCCTGAAGGCCCAGCACAACATCACCATCGCCAAGGCCAAGATCGTCCAGGACGAGCCCATCAAGAGCTTCGGCGCCTACCAGCTCAAGTGCAAGCTGGGTTATGAAATTGTCGGCACCCTGAAGGTGGAGGTCACCGAGGCCTAAAAAAGATTTGTCGGACCCGCTTCGCTGGGCTCCGCCAAATGGTTTTTGCACTCCGGTCAGCGCACGGGCCAAAGGCCCGCACGTTCCCTCCGCGAGAAGTATATTTTCCGACGTACACGCCGCCGGAAAATATGATCCAACTTTTTTCGCCGCTAAGCGGCGAACTCTGCGAGGCTCTTACTGCCCGCATTCAGAAGAGGTGACAGAGCATGGATGAATCCTTATTATTAAGACAGGTCCCCCACAGTGTGGAGGCCGAGCAGGCCGTTCTGGGCGCCATGCTCATTGACCCCCGCTGTATCCCCGACGTGGTGGAGACCCTCTCCGGCGAGGACTTCTTCATGAAGACCAACCGGGAGATCTACGACACCATCTACACCATGTTCAACTTCTCCGCCACCATCGACCCGGTGACGGTGCTGGACCAGATGAAGCTCACCGGGGTCTACAACGAGGACACCTCCCGCAGCTACATCCTTCAGCTCATGGAGATCACCCCCACCGCCGCCAACGTAAAGGAGTACGTCCGCATCGTCAAGGACAAGGCCCTGCTCCGTCGGATCTCCGACACCGCCGGGGACCTGACCAAGCTGGTCCAGGAGGGGGGCGAAACCGCCCATGCCGTGCTGGACCTGGCCGAGCAGCGGATCTACGCCATCCGCCAGGGCCGGAACACCCAGGGGCTTGAGCCCCTATCCAAGATTTTGGTGGACGTCTTCGACCACCTCCAGGAGCTCTCTCTGGCCGGGTCCGACGTGCCCGGCATGGCCACCGGCTTCGTGGACCTGGACCGGACCCTCACAGGTCTCCACCCCACCGAGCTGGTCCTTCTGGCCGCCCGTCCCGGTATGGGTAAGACCTCCTTCGCCCTGAACATCCTCCTGCACGCAGGTAAGTTCTCCGGCAAGTCCGTGGTCTTCTTCTCCCTGGAAATGAGCCGGGAGCAGCTGGCCCAGCGCCTGATCTCCGGCGAGGCCTTCCTGGACAACAAGAAGCTTATGACCGGCAAGCTCAATGCCGACGACTGGGACAAGGTGACCCTGGCCTCCACGGCCCTGTCCCACACCAGCATCTACATCGACGACAACCCCTCTCTGACGGTGGCCGACATGAACGCCAAGTGCCGCCGCATCGAAAACCTGGGTCTGGTCATCATCGACTACCTCCAGCTCATGCAGTCCTCGGGCAGCGGCAGAAGCTACTCCGGGGAAAACCGCCAGCAGGTGGTGGCCGACATCAGCCGGGCCCTGAAGATCATGGCCAAGGAACTGCGGGTCCCCGTCCTGTGCCTGTCCCAGCTCTCCCGTGCCAACGAGAGCCGCTCGGACAAGCGGCCCATGCTGTCCGACCTGCGAGAGTCGGGCGCCATTGAGCAGGACGCCGACGTTGTCATGTTCCTCTACCGTGACGACTATTATAATAAGGACAGCGACAAGCGGAACCAGGCCGAGTGCATCATCGCCAAGAACCGCCGAGGCGAGACCACCACCATCCCCCTCCAGTGGCTGCCCGAGTTCACCACCTTCTCCAGTCTGGAGCGCCATTATGAAGAACCCTACTGATCTGCCGGGCAAGCTCCTGGCGTTCAGCGACCAACACGCTCTGCTCCCCCATGGCTGCACGGTCCTGTGCGCCCTGTCCGGGGGAGCAGATTCCATGGCACTGCTCACCGGCCTGCTGGCCCTGGCCAAGGACCGGGACCTGACCATCCTGGCCGCCCACTACGACCACCAGCTCCGGGGGGAGGAATCCCGCCGGGACGCTGATTTCGTCCGGGACTGGTGTGACCGTCTGGAGGTCCCCCTGACCCTGGGTACCGGAGACGTGGCCGCCCGGGCCGCAGAGACCGGCCAGGGCATCGAGGAGACCGCCCGGGCCATGCGATACGCCTTTCTGGAGGAGACCGCCGCCCGTCTGGGGGCCCATGCCATCGCCACCGCCCACAACGCCGATGACAATGCCGAGACCGTCCTGCTCCATCTGGTCCGTGGGACCGGACTGGACGGCCTGACGGGGATCCCGCCCCGCCGGGGGACCATCATCCGCCCCCTTCTGTCCGTGACCCGGTCTGAGATCGAAGACTGGCTCACTTCCCGGGCCATCCCCTGGGTGACCGACAGCTCCAACGCCGACCCGGCCTATGCCCGCAACCGCATCCGCCGGGACGTGATGCCCGTTCTCCGGGCCCTGAACCCCCACTTCTCCCAGACCCTGGCCGCCAACCTGGAACACATCCGGGCCGACCGGGCCTATCTGGAAACCCTGGCCGCCGACACCCAGGTCACAGAGGAGCCGGACGGCTTTTCCCTGTCTGCCAAGGACCTGACCGCCCTGCCCCGGCCTGTGGCCATCCGGGCGGTGAAGCAGTGCCTGGCCCGGCTGGACCGACACCAGATCTCCGCCGTCCATCTGGACGCCATCCTGGACCTGGCCGCCAAGGATTCCCCCTCGGCCCAGATCACCCTGCCCCAGGGCCTTCTGGTCCGCCGGACCTATGACCGGCTGGTCTTTGCCCAGACCGTCCGTCCAGCCCCGCCCCTGATCCCCAAGGCCATAGACCGGCCGGGGACACACCCCTGGGGAGACTGGACCGTCACCCTGGAGGAGACCCCCTGCCCGGACCTTCCCGTCCAGGGCCCCTATGACTGCTGGCTCCAGCCAGCCCCCTTCCCCCTGATCCTCCGGCCCCGCCGGACGGGCGACAGCCTGCAGCTGCCGGGAAGGGCCCACAAAACCCTGAAAAAATGGCACATTGAGGAGAAGATCCCCCGGCACCTCCGGGACAGCCTGCCCGTCCTCACCGACGGCAGGGACCGTGTCCTGACCGCCGCCGGTCTGGGTCCGGACGAGGCACACACTGCTCGGACCGGCCAGCCCGCCCTCCATGTGCGTTTCTCCCAATCTATATCCCACGAAGGGAAGTGACCCCTGTTGAGTAAAAAACCTGCAACCCCTACGCCCAACCCCATGCGGGGCATGGTCACCATGCTGTGCCTGCTGACCCTGATCTTCTTCGCCTCCTCCTTCTTCCGGACCTCCTCTGCCGGCCAGGAATACTCCTACGCCGACATCCGGGCCTTCTTTGAGGCCCAGCAGGTGGAGACCGTCAAGGTGGGCGAAAACTCCCTGGTCCTGACCCTGAAGGAGCCGGTGGACGGCACCAGCACCGTCACCTACCAGCTCTATGACTTCCAGCTCTTCTACGACGACTTCAACGACACCGTGGTGGAGCAGTGGCAGAAGGGCATCATCTCCGACTACGAGTACCCCGACAGTCCCTCCCCCGCCTGGATCAGCACCATCCTCACCTGGGTGGTGGTCCTGGCCGTTATGGGCGTGCTGTGGTACTTCCTCTTTGCCCGCCGGGCCCAGGGCGGCGGCGTGAATGCTGCCTCCTTCGGCAAGGCCAAGACCCGCTCCCTGGAGGACAGCGGCCGCATCGTCACCTTTGCAGACGTGGCCGGCGCCGACGAGGAGAAGGAAGAGCTGGCCGAGGTGGTGGACGTCCTGAGGGACCCCTCCCGCTACACCCAGCTGGGTGCCCGCATCCCCAAGGGCGTCCTGCTGGTGGGCCCTCCCGGCACCGGTAAGACCCTGCTGGCCCGTGCTGTGGCCGGTGAGGCAGGCTGCCAGTATCTGTCCATCTCCGGCTCCGACTTCGTGGAGCTGTATGTGGGCGTGGGTGCCTCCCGTGTCCGCGACC
>JAFXCU010000204.1 GCA_017521345.1 Ruminiclostridium sp.
CAATACCAATGCTGGATACGGAGTGGTCAAACCACAGGTTTCCGGCAGTCAGGCCAAAGAACTCAGCATCACCAGAGATCACAGCGCCTTCCCCGGGCTGGCCAGTGTAGTTCTCGGCAGTGGCGTAGTTCCCAACCAGGCGGTAGAGCATGGTGGCATACTCCGCACGGGTCAAGGAGCGGTCAGACTGGAGGGAACCGTCGCTGCCATTGACCACACCGGCCTCGACCAGAGAGGCGGCTGCCTGACGGATCTCACCGGTCAGATAAGCGGTATCAGGGAACTGGTCCAGAACAGAGTAGTCGGGGTCTGCCGTGGTCATCTGGAAGGCCCGCCCAAAGAGCTGGAAGGCCTGGCCACGGCTGATGGGCTGATCCAGAGTTCCCACGGCAGTCTCGTCCAGCAGACCGGCATAGACAGCCTTTGCTACATCCTTGGCATACCAGGCATCCCCAGGGATATGGAAGGCAGAGGTGTCTCCCTGCCCCTCCACATGGAGGACACGGCACAGGACCGTCACCGCCTGGGCGGTGGTGATGCTGTGGTCGGGAGCCATATTATAGGCATCGTAACCCTTCAGGATCCCATCATCATAGGCCTGGCGGAGAGTATCCTCTGCCCAGTGGCCCTTCACATCCCAATAATCCGAAAAAGCCGCACTGGCGCTGACCCCAAGGCCAACAGCCATAGCCACACTCAGAACCAGAGGGATGGCTTTTTTCCAATATTTCTTCATCTCATCTTCCTCCCCTATACGGGTTAATTTAGACCCATTCAGTTTAGCCGATTCATTGGCAAATTGCAACAAGTCTGAGGATTTTTTCTCCCTCTTTTTTCGGCAAAAGGAGCGGCAAAAGCTGCCGCTCCCTCAGGTACTCTTATGGGATTTGTCTGTATCGATAAGAATTGAGCAGTTCACGGCGAGCCTTCCAATCAGGCAGAAAGGACTCCAGCACCCCGTAAAAATCCGCCGAATGGTTGGGATGGATAAAATGGACCAATTCGTGCCAAACCACATACTCCACACAGGGCAGCGGCGCCTCGATCAGTTGGCGGGCAAAGGTCACCCGGCAGGCTGAGGGCTTGCAGCTGCCCCAGCGGGAAGTCATGGAACGGACCTTGATCTCCGGCATAGGAACCCCCAAAGTCTGAAGAACAGGCTGGATCTGTCGAACCAGCCGGGTGGTGACCGCCAGACATTGATCCTTGTAAAAGCCCTCCACAGTTCGGGTACGGAGGGCCTCGTCCCCTGGATCCTTAACGGTGAGCAGGAATCCCTTCTGGGTCCATTCCCCTTTGTTTTGAGTTCCTTTTCGAACCTCCAGAAGATAGGGCTTTCCGAGGAACCAAAGGGTATCCCCTGACTGATAGGTCATCTCACCGGGGGCCATCTGCTCCAGGGCAGAAAACCGTTCCAGGGCCTTCAGGATAAAGTCGGCCTTGCCGATCAGAATCGCTTCAACCTGAGTTTGGGAGACCCAGCGGTTGGCTGAGACCGCCACAGTGCCGTCTGCCCGGACCCGAATGTTTACATGTTTGACCTTCTTATAGGTCAGCTCATAGGGCACTCTTCGGCCACGCAGGATGAGGGCACCTTGACAGACCGTTCTATTCTGCATAGGACTCCTTTCCATTGAAAACAGGAAGAAAATACGGTATACTAAGGCCATCCTGAAACAAAGGAGACCACAAATGAAACGACTGTTTTCTTTGATATTTGCCTGCTCTTTGATCCTGGCAGGCTGCGGCGGGACTGCCCTCCCGGAAACCGAGGAACCCGCCCCCACCACTCAAACCACAGAGCAGACCGAACCTGCTCCCCAGCCGGAACAGGAACCTCCTGCTCAGGAGCTGGAGGAGCCTACACTGACCGCCCCAAAAATGGTAGTCATTGACCCGGGCCATCAGGCCAAAGCCAATACTGACCAGGAACCCGTTGGGCCCGGAGCCACTGAAACCAAAATGAAGGTCACCGGCGGCACCGCAGGGGTTGCCACCGGCATTCCGGAATACGAGCTGGTACTTACCGTCTCCCAACAGCTCCGGACCGAACTGGAAGCCCGGGGCTATCAGGTGGTGATGATTCGGGAAAGCCACGATGTAGATATGAGCAACCGGGAGAGGGCGGAGATCGCCAACCAATCCGGAGGAGATATTTTTCTGCGCATCCACGCCAACGGGTCTGAGGATCCCTCGGTCACAGGGGTTATGACCCTCTGCCCTACTCCCCAGAGTCCCTACCCCATCGGCGGACTCTATGACCAGTGCCGGCTGCTGTCTGACTGTGTGCTGGATGGGTTCGTCCATGCCACCGGAGCCAAGAAGCTCTACGTGTGGGAGACCGACACCATGAGCGGCATCAACTGGTGCCAGATCCCCGTGACCATCGTGGAGATGGGCTTCATGTCCAGCCCTCAGGAGGATGTCCTGCTGAACGACCCGGCCTACCAGACTAACATGGTCACCGGCATGGCCAATGGGGTGGATGCTTACTTCGCTCAGTTGGATTCTTAACTCATTTTACACCACAGAGAAACGGGGCGCAAGATGAACTACACCTACATTCTCCGGTGCGCTGACGGCACCTACTACACCGGCTGGACCAACGACCTGGACAAGCGGCTGGCTGCCCACAACGCCGGGACAGCCTCCAAATATACCCGTCCCCGGCGTCCGGTGGCCCTGGCCTACCACGAGGTCTTCGAGACCAAGGAGGAGGCCATGCGCCGGGAGTGGCAGATCAAGCAGCTCACCCGGCCACAAAAAGAAAAACTGATGGGTCTGCACCCATGAAAAAAGCGAGGGAAATTCCCTCGCTTTTTTGTATTTATTCTTTGGGGTCCTCCACCTGGATGATCTCCTGGTCAGGAGCCTTCCCGGCAGACTTTCTGCTCTTGCGCGCAGCCAACACATGGATGATGGTGGTGATGACAAAGAGGAGCCAGAACCGGCTGCCAAACTGCATGTTGGCGGCGGCATCCCCCATCAGGAGGTTGACCGCAGGGTTCCAGACAAAGCTCAGGACCAGTGCGATCCAGATGCAGATGAGGGATACAAAACCTTTGCCCTTTTTCAGGTTCATATCCTGGAAAATCAGGATGACGATCCAAACAAGGACCCAGGGCAGCTGACTGATAAAAGACATTGTTGCGGCCTCCTTTATCTCTTTCCGCCCTTGGTATCACAGTACATGCAGCGGTAGACGATATGTTCCCGGTCGGTGAGCCGGAAGACATGGGGCAGCTCCTGCTCGATGGAGGTGATGCACCGGGGGTTCTTGCATCGGATGACCCCGGTGAGGGTCTCGGGCAGGGTAGGATGGATCTTCTCCATGCGCTGACCGCCCCGGATGATGTTGACGGTGATATTGGGGTCGATGTGGCCCAGCATATCATAGTCCAGGTCGATGACCTCGTTGATCTTCAGAATGTCCTTCTTACCGTACTTGCCGCTGGGTGCGTTCTTGATGACGGCCACTTCACACTCCATGCCGTCCAGGCCCAGCTTTTCATACAGGTACATACCCTGACCGGCAGGGATGTGGTCGATGACGACGCCGTCTACGATGGTTCCAATGATCATACTCACTCCACCTCCAGCAGTTTCAGGATGAGGGCCATGCGGATGAACTTACCGTTCAGGACCTGACGGAAGTAGCAGGCTCTGGGGTCGCTGTCAATGGCGATGGAGATCTCATTGACACGGGGCAGGGGATGCAGGATGGCCAGATCCCACTTGGCGGTGTTCAGTTTATCGGGGGTGAGGATGTAGCTGTCCTTCAGGCGGACGTAGTCATCCTCGTTGAAGAAACGCTCACGCTGGACACGGGTCATGTAGAGGATGTCCAGCTGGGGCATGGCCTCCTCCAGGGAGGTGGTCTCCACAAACTCAATGCCATTACGCTCCAGCAGGTCGGTGCGGACACTCTCAGGGATCCGAAGTTCCTCGGGAGAGATCAGCACAAACTTCACATTCTGGTAGCGGGACATAGCACCGATCAGAGAGTGGACGGTGCGGCCGAACTTCAGGTCACCGCAGCAGCCCACCACCAGGTTGTCCAGGCGGCCCTTCTCCCGCTTGATGGTCAGCAGGTCGGTGAGGGTCTGGGTGGGGTGGTGGTGGCCGCCGTCACCGGCATTGATGACAGGGATGGAGGCATTCATGGATGCCACCAGAGGTGCGCCCTCCTTGGGGTGGCGCATGGCAATGATGTCGGCAAAGCAGCTGACGGTCTTGGCGGTGTCGGCCACGCTCTCGCCCTTGGTGGCGGAGGAACTTGTGGCATCGGAGAAACCCAGGACCTGGCCGCCCAACTCGTACATGGCGGACTCAAAGCTCAGGCGGGTACGGGTGGAGGGTTCGTAAAACAGGGTTGCCAGCTTTTTATAGCGGCACTTTTCCCGGTACTCTTCGGGATGCTCGATGATATTCTCTGCCACAGCAATGAGTTCATCGATCTCTTCCACGGATAAGTCGGTGATGTCGATCAGATCACGTTTCATAGGGTTGACCCTTCCTTTCGAGAAAATGTAAGGCATGATGCCGCTGGAGGACAATTACTTGTTGATCCAGCTCTCGTCGGAGGGGTTGTTGCGGAAGGCGATCAGGCGCTCCTGATCCTCGGGACGGATGTAGCCCTCGGCAGCTGCCACGGTGGCCACGGTGTCCAGGTCGGTCAGGCTGACGTTCTTCACCTGAGCCTCAGCCAGACGGTCCACGCTCTTCTTCATGCCGTAGGTAAAGATGCTGACGATGCCCAGCACATCTGCACCGGCCTCACGGAGGACGTCAACCACTTCCAGAACGCTGCCGCCGGTGGAGATCAGATCTTCCACAACGACCACCTTCTGACCGGGGACCAGCTTGCCTTCGATCTGGTTCTTACGGCCGTGGTCCTTGGCGCCGGAGCGGACATAACCCATGGGCAGCTCCAGCATCTGGGCAGTGATGGCAGCGTGTGCGATACCGGCGGTGCTGGTGCCCATCAGGACCTCAGCCTCGGGATAGTGCTCCTTCACCAGAGCAGCCAGACCGGACTCCACGTCGGTGCGGACCTGGTGGTCGGACAGGGTCAGGCGGTTGTCGCAGTAGATGGGGCTCTTGATGCCGCTGGCCCAGGTGAAGGGCTCGTCGGGACGCAGGAACACAGCCTGGATCTTCAGCAGATCCTTTGCAATGGTAGTCTTCATAATCATATCCTCCTTGTTTATCCGATCAGCCGACGAACTCGGCGATGCATCTCTCATAAGCTGCCACAGGATCAGCAGCAGCGGTGATGGGACGGCC
>JAFXCU010000025.1 GCA_017521345.1 Ruminiclostridium sp.
CGTCCCCCTGAAGATCTCCCGTGAGACCAACTATTCCAAGGACAAGAACCTGTGGCACCTGTCCCACGAGGGTCTGGACCTGGAGGACCCCTCCAACGAGCCCGACCTGGACAAGCCCGGCTTCCTGGAGATGTCTGTCTCCCCCTTCCAGGCTCCTGACGTGCCCACCTATGTGACCCTGGACTTTGAGGCAGGCACCCCCGTGGCCCTCAACGGCGAGAAGATGAAGGTCTCCAAGATCATCGAAGGCCTGAACAAGCTGGGCGGCGACAACGGCATCGGCATCATCGACATCGTGGAAAACCGTCTGGTCGGCATGAAGGACCGCGGCATCTATGAAACCCCCGGCGGCACCATCCTGTACTTCGCCCACGAGCAGCTGGAAATGCTCACCGTGGACAAGGACACCCTCCACGCCAAGCAGAAGCTGGCCATCGACTTCGCTGACCTGATCTACAACGGCAAGTGGTTCTCCCCCCTGTGCGACTGCATGAAGGCCTTCGCTGACGAGGCCAACAAGTACGTCACCGGTACCGTAAAGCTGAAGCTCTACAAGGGCAACATCATCCCCGCCGGCACCACTTCCCCCTACTCCCTGTACTCCGAGGACATCGCCACCTTCAACGAGTCCGCCTTCGATTACGACCAGAAGGACTCTGCCGGCTTTGTCAACCTCTGGGGTCTGCCCGACACCGTGCAGGCACTGCGGGAAAAGGGCCTGCTGAAGAAGTAAACTACAAAAAATAACAACACCGGAGTTCCGCCGTCTGCCGGCGGCGGAACTCTGCGAGGCTTTTGGGCAGGAGCGGATTTTCGCATCCTGCTCTATGCCGTTTTTAGAGATCCCGGTCATTGGGCCGGAAAAGGAAAGGAAACACAGCTATGAAACTTTGGGCAGGACGGTTCCAGAAGGAAACCGACAGCGCAGTCAACGACTTTAACTCCTCCATCGCCTTCGATGCCAGATTATACCGCCAGGACATCACTGGCTCCATCGCCCACGCCACCATGCTGGGTGAACAGGGCATCGTCTCCCCCCAGGAGGCAGAGGATATCATCAACGGCCTGAAGGCCATCCTGGCAGACATCGAGGCAGGCAACGTGGAGTTCACCGTGGACATGGAAGACATCCACATGAACATCGAGTCCCTGCTCACCAGCCGCATCGGCCAGACCGCCAAGCGCCTCCACACCGCCCGCAGCCGGAACGACCAGGTTGCCGTGGACTTCCGGATGTACGTCCGGGAGGAAATCCAGAACATCATCCAGATCATTCTGGACTTTGAGACCATCCTGGTGAACAAGGCCAAGGAGAACGTGAACACCCTGCTGCCCGGTTACACCCACCTCCAGCGTGCCCAGCCCTCCACCCTGGCCCACCATCTGATGGCCTACGCCAACATGCTCAAGCGTGACGTGACCCGTCTGGAAGACTGCCTGGAACGCATGGATGAGTCCCCCCTGGGCGCCGGCGCTCTGGCCACCACCACCTATCCCATCAACCGGAACCGCACCGCAGAGCTGCTGGGTTTTGCCAAGCCCACCGACAACTCCCTGGACTCCGTCTCCGACCGTGACTTCGCCATTGAGTTCCTGTCCGCCTGCTCCATCCTGATGATGCACCTGAGCCGCTTCGCCGAGGAGATCATCCTGTGGTGCTCCTGGGAGTTCAAGTATGTGGAGCTGGACGACGCCTACTCCACCGGCTCCTCCATGATGCCCCAGAAGAAGAACCCCGACGTGGCCGAGCTGGTCCGGGGCAAGACTGGCCGGGTCTACGGCTCCCTCATCACCCTGCTCACCGTCATGAAGGGCATCCCCCTGGCCTACAACAAGGACATGCAGGAGGACAAGGAGCCCGTCTTCGACGCCATCGACACCGTGAAGATGTGCCTGCCCGTCTTTGCCTCCATGATCGAGACCATGACCGTCAAGCCCGAGAACATGCGCCGGGCCGCCCTGGACGGCTGCTTCATCAACGCCACCGACTGCGCCGACTACCTGGTGAAGAAGGGCCTGCCCTTCCGTGAGGCCTACATGGTGGTGGGCAAGCTGGTCCACACCTGCATCGAGCAGGGCGAGAACCTGGACACCCTGACCCTGGAAGAGTTCCGGGAGGTCTCCGACCTGTTCCAGGAGGACATCTACCAGGCCCTGTACATGAAGAACTGCGTCAACGGCCGGAAAGCCATCGGCGGCCCCGCTGCTGCCGAGGTGGCACGGCAGATCGCCGCCATCGAAGCCTTCGTGGCCGAGAGACAGTGAGACAGGAGGCGCACATGAAACCCAAAGTATACATTGACGGCAAGGAGGGCACCACCGGCCTGCAGATCTACGACCGGCTCACCCCCCGCACCGATATTGAGCTGCTCCTCATCGACGACGAAAAGCGTAAGGACCCCGCCGAGCGGAAGAAGCTCCTGAACGCCGCCGACCTGGTCTTCCTGTGCCTGCCCGATGACGCCGCCCGGGAGGCGGTGGCCATGATCGACAACCCCAACACGCGGGTCATCGACGCCTCCACCGCTCACCGCACCGCCCCCGGCTGGGACTACGGCTTCCCCGAGCTCTCCCCCCGCCACCGGGAGGCCATCATCCACTCCAAGCGGGTGGCCAACCCCGGCTGCCACGCCTCCGGCTTCATCTCCGCCGTGTATCCCCTGGCCCAGATGGGCCTCATCTTCCCCGACCAGCCCCTCCACTGCTACTCTCTGACGGGCTACTCCGGGGGCGGCAAAAAGCTCATCGCCGAGTACCAGGACCCGGACCGTGACCCCCGTCACGCCTCCGCCCGGATCTACGGCACCACCCTGAACCACAAGCACCTGCCGGAAATGTGCCACGTGTGCGGTCTGGACCGTCCCCCAGTGTTCCACCCCATCCTGGGTGACTACATCCAGGGCATGGCCACCACCGTCATGCTCCGCAACGACATGCTCCCCGGCAGCCCCACCGCCTACAATATTTACAGCATCCTGGACGGCTACTATGAGAATCTGCCCTTCGTCACCGTGGCCCCCTTCGGCGGGGATGAATCCGTCATCTACTCCAGCACTCTGGTGGGCACCAACCACCTGCGGCTGACCGTCTGCGGCAACGACGACCAGACCACCATCACCGCCGTCTTCGACAA
Source organism: Ruminiclostridium sp. (assembly GCA_017521345.1). Next base: position 3,134 of record JAFXCU010000025.1, read on the forward strand.
TCTGGGCAAGGGTGCCTCCGGCGCAGCCGTCCAGAACATGAACCTGATGCTGGGCTTCCCGGAAACGGAAGGACTCTAAAAAGACAGACCCCTCTCCAAGGAGTTCAGAGTTTAAATCGTCCGGTATGCAGCCCTCAAAGCCTCCCTTGTGTAAAGGGAGGTGGCTCGCCGCAGGCGAGACGGAGGGATTGTCTCGGAAACCCTTACGAATTCGCATCAACTTTTGGTAGACCTGCAAGGTTCCTACTGCACAATCCCTCAGTCACCTTCGGTGACAGCTCCCTTTACACAAGGGAGCCTCGGGCAGCTCCATTGACGACAGCGGTTCTTTGACAGGTCAGTCTCCCTCAAAGAGGGAGGCTTATAAAAAGGAGGATACCCCATATGAAGATCATTTCCAGCGGTGTGACCGCTCCCCAGGGCTTCAAGGCCGCAGGCGTGCACTGCGGCGTGAAGGACAACTTCACCACCCCCCAGCCCGATAAACTGGACCTGGCCATGGTCCTGTCCGACGTGCCCTGCACCGCAGCCGGCACCTTCACCAAGAACGTGGTCAAGGCTGACCCCGTCATCCTGTCCATGGAGTACCTGGCCGACCACAAGGCCCAGGGCGTCATCCTGGACAGCGGCAACGCCAACGCCTGCGCCCCTAAGGGCATGGAAAACGCCATCCGCATGGCAAAGGCAGCCGCTGCCGCCACCGGCCTGCAGCCCCAGGACTTCGGCGTCTGTTCCACCGGCATCATCGGCGTGGAGCTGAACATTGAGGCCATCGAGGCCGGTGTCCCCGGCCTGGTGGCCGCCCTGTCTGACAGCGAGCAGGCCTCCAACGACGCCGCCCACGCCATCATGACCACCGACCTGCGCACCAAGGAGATCGCTGTGGAGATCGAGGTGGGCGGCAAGACCGTGAAGCTGGGCGCCATCGCCAAGGGCTCCGGCATGATCCACCCCAACATGGGCACCATGCTGGCCGTGGTCACCACCGACTGCGCCATCGACCCCGCCGTTCTGGACCCCATGCTGAAGGAAGTGGTCAACAAGACCTTCAACCGCATCACTGTAGATGGCGACACCTCCACCAACGACACCTGCATCGTCCTGGCAAACGGCCTGGCCGGCAACGCCCCCATCACCGGCCCCGGCCCTGACTACGACACCTTCTACGCCGCTCTCCGCCACGTGCTGGAGTATGAGGCCAAGATGATCGCCGCCGACGGCGAGGGTGCCAGCCACCTGATCACCTGCACCGTCCAGGGTGCCGAGACCGAGGAGAAGGCCGAGTTCATGGCCAAGGCCGTGGTCCGCTCTCCCCTGGTCAAGTGCGCCGTCTACGGTGCCGACGCCAACTGGGGCCGTGTCCTGTGCGCCATCGGCTACTCCGGTGCCCAGTTCGACCCCAAGGCTGTGGAAGTGAAGTTCCAGTCCAAGGCCGGCGAGCTGCTGGTCTGCGCCGGCGGCCAGGGTGTGGTCTTTGACGAGGACCTGGCCACCAAGGTCCTGTCCGAGGAGGAGGTCATCATCCTGGTGACCATGACCGAGGGCGAGGCCTCCTGCTCCTGCTGGGGCTGCGACCTGACCTACGACTATGTGAAGATCAACGGCGACTACAGAAGCTGAGCCGCCCGTCGGAAGGGAAGAAAAATCCTATGGACATGAACAACTATATGGAGCGCTCCACCGCTCTGGTGGAAGCTCTGCCCTATATCCAAAAGTACTACGGCAAGACCGTGGTCATCAAGTACGGCGGCAACGCCATGATCTCCGAAGAGCTCCGCTCCGCCGTCATCAGCGACATCATCCTCCTCCACCTGGTAGGTGTCCAGGTGGTGGTGGTCCACGGCGGCGGCCCGGAGATCGGCCAGATGCTGGAGAAGATCGGCAAGAAGTCCCACTTCGTGGACGGCCTGCGCTACACCGACGAGGAGACCATGGACATCGTCCAGCAGATCCTCTGCGGCAAGGTGAACAAAAACCTGGTCTCCCTCATCAACAACCTGGGCGGCAAGGCCATCGGCCTGTGCGGCCTGGACGGCGCCCTCTTCCAGGCCAAGCAGCTGGACGAGAAGTACGGCCTGGTGGGCAAGATCGTCAAGGTCCTGCCCGACGTGGTCAACGACGCCCTGGAAAAGGGCTACATCCCCGTCATCTCCACCGTGGCCCTGGGCATTGACAACGACACCGCCTACAACATCAACGCCGACACCGCCGCCGGTGAGCTGGCGGCGGCCCTGGGTGCGGAAAAGCTCATCCTCCTCACCGACGTTCGGGGTGTCCTCCAGGACCCCAAGGACCCCTCCACCCTCATCCCCCAGATCCGCCTCCACGAGATCCCCGGCCTCATGGCCAGCGGTGTCATCGGCGGCGGCATGATCCCCAAGATCCAGTGCTGCGTGGATGCCCTGGAGCACGGCGTCCACCGCACCCACATTCTGGACGGCCGCATCCCCCACTCCATCCTCACCGAAATGCTCTCCCACAAGGGCATCGGCACCATGCTTTGGGAGTAAAAACAGCCGATTTGAACCCGCTATGCTGGGCTTCAAATCGTGACTGACACTCCGGTCTGTGCGCGGACAAGGTCCGCACACGACCTTCGTGAGAAGTATGTTTTCCTCAGCAAAGCCAAGGAAAACATGATTATATTCTCTTTTGCCCTTGACGGGCAAAACTCTGTGAGACTTGATTATTCTTGATATATGGAGGAATTTCCCATGAAGAAAGACCTGCTGAAACTGCTGGATCTGTCCACCGAGGAGATCATCGAGATCCTGGACGTGGCCGACCAGCTGAAGGATATGAAGAAAAAGGGGACTTCCCATCCCCTCCTGGCCGGCAAGACCCTGGCCATGATCTTTGAAAAGAACTCCACCCGCACCCGTGTCTCCTTCGAGGCCGGCATCTACCAGCTGGGGGGCAACGCCATCTTCCTGTCCGGCAAGGACAGCCAGATCGGCCGCAACGAGCCCGTGGAGGACACCGCCCGGGTCCTGTCCCGTTTCTGCGATGGCATCATGATCCGCACCTACGCCCAGGAGGAAGTGGAGACTCTGGCCAAGTACGCCACCATCCCCGTCATCAATGGCCTCACCGACTTCTGCCACCCCTGCCAGGTCCTGGCCGACCTGCAGACCATCCGGGAGCACAAGGGCAAGCTGGAAGGCCTGAAGCTGTGCTACATCGGCGACGGCAACAACATGGCAAACTCTCTCATCGTGGGCGGCCTGAAGACCGGCATGAAGGTGGCCATCGCCTGCCCCGACACCTACAAGCCCGATCCGGTCATCCTGGAGTTTGCTGACCAGTACCCCGGTATGTTCCAGTGCACCTCCGACATTCTGGAAGCCGCCAAGGACGCCGACGTCCTCTATACCGACGTGTGGGCCTCCATGGGCCAGGAAGAGGAGTTCAACGAGCGGAAAAAGATCTTTGAGGGCTACCAGATCAACGACGCCGTCATGGCTGCGGCGGCAGAAAAGGCCATGGTCCTCCACTGCCTGCCCGCCCACCGGGGCGAGGAGATCACCGCCGAGGTCTTTGACGCCCACGCCGACGAGATCTTCGACGAGGCCGAGAACCGCCTCCACGCCCAGAAGGCCGTTATGTACCTGCTGATGCGCAACCAGTAAACCATCTGCACCATAAAAGGAGAGGCAGCCGCCTCTCCTTTTTCCTACGTTTTCCGCCCAATGTCTCATTGCCATTCCACGCTGACCGTGGTATGATATAGGAACCAATTCATCCCAGGAGGTTCCCATGAGCTTTTCCATCGCCCGCTCGGCCACC
>JAFXCU010000205.1 GCA_017521345.1 Ruminiclostridium sp.
GCCTATCGAATTTGTCCAGGCAGGGGAGACCTTCCATAAAGACCCCAGAATGGATAGAAGCTTGGTCTGCTTTGCCGGTATCCTGGGTGTGGGCATCGCCCTGATCCTCTGCTCCGGCTTCATCCCAGCCCTCCAGGATTACACCATGATCATCGTGGCGGTCATCTTCCTGGCGGCTGGCATTGTGTCCACTTTGGTCTCCGGTATGGGCTGCAAGGCCCTGGATAATACCTACTGGGATGGCGTGGTGAGCATTTTCCCTGCGGTCATCATGATCCTCATGGCGTCCTCCATCAAGTTCACCCTGGAGGAGGCCAACGTTCTGGACACCATCCTCCACGGGGCGGTGGACCTGGCCGGGACCATGCCCAAGTGGGCGGTGATCCTGTTCATCTACCTGATCGTGCTGGTGATGAACTTCTTCATCTCCTCGGGCTCTGCCAAGGCTTTCATGCTGATCCCCCTGATCGTTCCCATGGCCCAGATCTTTGGGATCTCTACCCAGCTTTGCATCCTGGCCTTTGCTTTCGGCGATGGATTCTCCAATGTGCTCTATCCCACCAACCCGGTCCTGCTCATCAGCCTGGGCCTGGCGGACGTGAGCTACGGAGACTGGTTCAAGTGGAGCTGGAAGTTCCAGCTGATGAACCTGGCCCTTACCAGCGGCTTGCTGCTGCTGGGGCTTGCGGTTGGATATTAAAAAAACCTCTTATGTTCCCTTGGAACATAAGAGGTTTTTTTATTGCAGTTATTCTTCGGTCATCTAGCAAATGGGGAGTTCAGGGTTTTCCACCTTCACAGGGGCGGGATAGACTTCGCCATACAGCTCCAGCTCCACCCGCTCAATGATCTGGGGCTCCACCGGCTCGTTGACCTCCACCCCTTCGATGGGGAAGTCCACCGGCACGGTCTCCACCTTTTCCAGCCGCCAGATCTCCTCCATGCCCTCCAGGACACGGCCGAAGACGGGATAGATCCCTTTGTGGTCGGGGCAGTCACGCAGGGGGAAGAAGAACTCACAGCTGGCCAGGCCGGCCTCGCCGTAACCGCCCATGCACACCACACCGGGATGGGAGTCCAGGGGGACCACGTCAGGGTTCAGCTGGAATTCGTTGGGGATGAGATACTGAGCTTCCTTCTTGCCAAAGGCGGTGTAGCTCACGTCCACCCAGTTGCCGGGAACGATCCGCTGGATGGCATGGTTGTCCATCAGGCCCTGGGAGGCCACATGGATGAAGCTGTTGACGGTGTTGGGGGCATGCTCGGGCAGAAGTTCCAGGACGATCTTGCTGCCGTTGGCCATATGCAGAGTAGCTTTGGGATTCATAGGACACCTCACTCAATGATTTCCAGGGTCTTGGGGTAGTGGTTCAGGACCTCGCAGCCGTTCTCGGTCACCAGGACCAGGTCCTCGATGCGCACGCCGGTGTCTCCAGCCAGGTAGATACCGGGCTCAATGGAGAAGATCATGCCAGGTTCGGCCTGCCGGGGATTTGCACTGGACACATCGCCGAACTCGTGGCAGCTCAACCCAATGAAGTGGCCCAGGCGGTGGTTGAACTGGGGGCCATAGCCCTTGTCAGTGATCAGATTTCGGGCAGTCAGGTCCAGCTCGCACAGGGGCACACCGGGCTTGATCTTGGCGATGGCTGCCTCGTTGGCTGCCCGGACGGTCTCGTAGATCTCCCGGTGGGTGTCGGAGATGGTGCGGTAATAGAAGGAGCGGGTCATATCGGAGCAGTAGCCGTCCTTGATACAGCCCACGTCAAAGAGGACCACGTCACCCTCCTTCAGGACGGTGTTGTCCGGGCCGTGGTGGGGGTCTGCCGCATTGGGGCCAAAGGCTACCAGGGGCTCAAAGGAGAAGCCGTCAGCCCCCAGGTCCTGATAGATCTTCAGCATCTGGTCGGCCACTTCCTTCTCGGTGACACCTTCGTGGATGAGGGTCTTGAAGACAGCCATGGCCTGGTCGTTGAGGTCGGAGGCCACACGCATCTTCTCCTGCTCCTCAGTATCTTTCACCCCTCGGGTGGTGTCCACCGCCAGAGAGCTATTAACGAACCCGGCAGCGGCCTTGCTTTCCATCAGGGGCAGCAGGAAACGGGCCTTGATATCCTTGTCCACACCCAGAACGGAGGTGGGGTCTACATACTTGGCCACGATCTCCATGACGGGATCGGTGTCAGAGTACCATACCTTTTCGATGCCCACATCCTGAGGGATGGAGAACAAGTTGTTCAGGAAAAAGGCGTGCTTCCCGTCCTTTCGCAGAAGAAGGGCGTAGAAGCGCTCGTGGGGGTCGTTGTATACGTCGGTGAGATAGTAGATGGACATGGGGTCCACGATCAGCATCTGAGAAACGCCCATTTCCTCCAGGGCACCCAGAATACGGTCAACTCGGTTTTGCTTCATGTTGGTTTCCTCCATAGGTAAAATTGGAAAAAGAGGAGAAGTGCGGTGCACCTCTCCTCTTTCGTTTTTCTTAGAACTGCTTTCTCAGCTTGGGGTCCAGCAGGTCGCGCATACCGTCGCCAATGAAGTTGGCGCCGATGGCCATGGTGAAGATGGCCAGGCCGGGGAAGCCGGCAACCCAGAACTTATTGAAGTAATCCACGCCTTCGGACACCATCATGCCCCATTCCGGGGTGGGGGGTGCAGAACCCAGGCCCAGGAAGCTCAGGGTAGAGAACATCAGGATCTGGTTGCCCAGGTCAGTGGTGGCCATAATGAGGACGGAACTGATGCTGTTGGGAATGATCTCCTTAATGAGGATCCGCAGTCTGGATGCGCCCAGGGCCTCCGCAGCAGCGATATACTCGTTCTCCTTGACGCTCAGGACCACGCTTCGCATCAAACGAGCGTAGGTGGGCCAGGCAACGATGACCAGAGCAAACATGGTGTTGAACAGGCTGGAGCCCATCACAGCGTTGATGAGCATAGCCAGGATCAGGGAGGGGAAGGACAGGACCATTTCGGAGAAACGCATCATCACGTTGTCCACCTTGCCGCCCACGTAACCGGCGATGGCGCCGTACAAGGAGCCGATGGCACCGGCGATGATGACCGTCAGACAGCCAGCCAGCAGGGAGTACCGTCCGCCGTAGATCACACGGCTGAAAATGTCTCGGCCGAAGTTGTCTGTGCCAAAGATATGATCCTTAGAGGGGGGCTGGAGCATCACGGACAGGTCCTGAACGATGGGGTCGTAGGGAGCGATCACAGGGGCCAGGATGGCCATCAGGATCCAGAAGACACAGATGAGGACGCCCAGGGTAAATAAGTAATTGGACCGAAAGAGTCTCTTCAAAGAACGAAGCATCAGCTGCACCTCACTCTCGGATCGATCACACCGTAAAGGATGTCAACGATGGTATTGATCACCATGTAATTCAGTGCAACCAGCAGGGAGACACCGATGATGGCAGGGTAGTCATTGGACATGACCGACTGGTAGGCAAATTGTCCCACGCCTGGCCAGTTGAATATGGTTTCAACCAGGACCATGCCGCCCAGCAGGTTGCCCAGGCCCAGGCCAATGACGGTCAGAACGGGGATCAGGGCGTTGCCCAGAGCGTGGCGGGTGATGAGCTTGGACTGGCTCAAACCCTTGGCACGGGCGGTGCGGATGTAGTCCATGGACATAACGTCCAGCAGGTTGGAACGGGTGGTACGGGTGATCAGGCCCATGGTAAAGGCGGCCAGCACAGAGCCGGGCAGAACAAGGTGCATGAAAGCGTCCCAGGCTTTGGCCAGGTTGCCTTCGATGAGACTGTCGATCACGTACAGACCGGTCACATGCTCAGGGGAAGAAAATGCAATGCTCAGACGGCCGGGGCCGGGGAACCAGCCCAGCTTGTAGTACAGCAGGAACATGACCAGCAGAGCGAACCAGAAGCTGGGGATACTGACGCCGGTGACAGAGATGGCACGGACGATCTGGTCCACAATACTGTTGCGCTTGATGGCACTGATGATGCCGAAGAAAATGCCGAACACGGCGGCCATCACAATGGCAAAGAGGGCCAGCTCGATGGTAGCGGGGAAGGCGCGCATCAGCTCATCCAGCACGGGGGTGTTGGTCCGGATGGAAGTACCCAGGTCCAGCTGCAGCAGATTGCGGATGTGGTAGAAATACTGGACGATATAGGGTTGATCCAAGCCATGCTTGGCAGTGAATGCCGCAACGACCTCCGGGTCGTTCAGGGCACGCTGGCTCAAATGAGCGGTAACAGGGTTGCCCGGGATCATCTTTGTCAGGATGAACACCAGGGTCGCAACGCCAAGAAGCATGACCACCAGGTAAAGCAGCCGCTTGGCGATAAACTTAAGCATATCCATTCAAGTGCACCTCTTTTTTTCTTGCCTCTTCCAAAATACAACAGAATCTTCCGTCATAGTACATCCTTGCCGATGTGCCATCACGGAAGCATCCGTTTTTCATCCCGAAGCAGGCATTGCTGCCTGCTTCGGGATGTGAAAAACATTACTGAGCCACGTTGATGAGGGTAACGTCAACAACGTAGGGGTCGGAGATCTCAACGCCGGTCAGTCTCTCGTTGTAACCCAGGTAGACAGGAGCCTGAGCGATCATAACGAAGGGACCGTTCTCATACATGCCGTCCTGGATCTGCTCCAGAATAGCGGTACGAGCGTCGTTGTCGGTGGCTTCCATAGCCTGGGTGTACAGAGCAGCCAGGTCGGGATCCATCTCAGCGGTCCAGCCAGCTCTCAGGCCGACGGATGCGCCGGGCATGAACTCCAGCTGCACGTTGGGATCGTTGTAGTCGATGCCCCAGTACATGACGGTGAAGCCAATGGTACCGTCACGGTATGCGTCGCCGTAGCCTGCAGCCCAGGGCTGGGGAACGATGTTCACGGTGATGCCGATCTGAGCCAGGTCGTCCTTCACCTTCTGAGCCAGGTCGGACAGCAGGATGCCTTCCATAGCCAGGTCGCAGACGGTCAGGTCGATCTCGAAGCCGTCAGCATAGCCAGCCTCAGCCAGCAGAGCCTTTGCCTCTTCGATGTTGGTGTAGGAAGTGTCTCTCTCGCCCTTAGCGCCCATGAAGCCGGTCTGGATCAGGGAGTAGGGGGTGGTGGTGCCTTCACCGCAGATAGCCTGGATGCCGGCATAGTCAACAGCCTTACGGATGGCCTGCTGGACCAGAGGATCGGAGACGGGGCCGCCGTACTGCTCGTCCATGTTCATCAGCAGGAAGGAGACGGTCTTGGATGCCACAGCCTCGGTGACGATGCCGTCCTTACCCTGGACCTCAGCGAAGGTGTCCTTGGTCAGGTTCATAGCGATGTCGATGTCGCCGCCGGACAGGGTCATCATCTGGGTGTTTGCGTCGGGCTGGATCTTGATGACATACTTGTCAACGTTGGTAGCCTCGCCGCTGTAGTTGGGGTTCTTTTCCATGACGATCTCTTCGTCAGGCTTGTAGCTGGTCATGACATACATGCCGCTGCCTGCAGAAGTGGTGTCCAGGTAAGCCTGAGCGGTATCTGCAGTGGAAGCATCCTCTGCACAGGTGCCGCCGTTCTCGATGACCACCTTGGAGTCCAGGATAGCCATAGCGGAGTAGGTCAGCTTGGACAGGATGGCGGAGTCGGGCTGGGTCAGGTTCAGAACCACAGTCTTTTCATCGGGAGTGTCGATGCTTGCGATGGTGTCGGTGATGAAGGAGGGGTTGCCCTTCAGGTTCTTCACGCGCTCCAGGCTGAACTTAACGTCCTCAGAAGTGACAGGGTTGCCGCTTGCGAAGGTGGAGTCACGCAGGGTAATGGTCAGGGTCATGTTGTCTTCGGAGAATGCGTAAGTCTCAGCCAGGCAGGGCTCAGCAGCACCGTCGTTGGAGTAGAACTTAAACAGGGTCTCATAGCAGGCATTGATGACCAGAGCGGGATACTTCTCATAGCAGTAGCCGGGGTCCATGGTATCGAAGCCGGAACCCATAGCGATCGCAACGACATTGCCGCCCTCTGCAGGTGCAGAAGCTTCGCCGCCTTCGTCTGCTCCGCCGCCGCAAGCACACAGGCCCAGAGCCATAACGCCGGCCAGCAGCAGAGCTAAGATTCTCTTTTTCATCGGATATTCCTCCTTAATGTATTGAGACGCCCTTTCGGGCCGGATCTCCAAATTCAATCATACAGGTGACACGCCACGAAGTGGCCGGGCTGGATCTCCCGGAACACGGGTTCCTCCTGCTTGCAGCGCTCACAGGCCTTGGGGCAGCGGGTGTGGAACCGGCAGCCGCTGGGCGGATCGGAGGGGCTGGGAAGCTCACCCTCCAGTCGGATGCGTTCGCTCTTTTCTCCGGCACCCACCTGGGGGATGGCAGAGAGCAGAGCCTCGGTGTAGGGGTGATAACGCTTTTCATACAGCTGGGCGTAGTTGGCGATCTCCACGATCTTGCCCAGATACATGACGGCCACCCGGTCGCTGACCTGATTGACCACATTCAGGTTGTGAGAGATAAAGAAGTAAGTAAGCCCCAGCTTTTCCTTCAGCTCCTGCAGCAGGTTCAGAACCTGGGCCTGAACGGAAACGTCCAGAGCGGAAACCGCTTCGTCGCAAATGATGATCTTGGGCTCCAGTGCCAGTGCCCGGGCGATGCCCACACGCTGCTTCTGGCCGCCGGAAAGCTCATGGGGGTAGCGGCTCAGGTGGTAGGTGTCCAGGCCAACCAGCTGGATGAGCTCCTGGATACGGGCCTCCACGTCACCTTTCATGCCATGGATCTCAAAGGGCTCCATCAGGATCTGCTTGATGGTGCGGCGGGGATTCAGGCTGGCAGAGGGGTCCTGGAAGATGATCTGGGCATCCTTGCGCATCTGCTTGAGTTCTTCACCCTTCAGATCTGCAATGGACTTGCCGTCCAGGGTGATCTCGCCCTCGGTGGGCTTCAGCAGGCGGACCAGGGCACGGCCCAGGGTGGACTTGCCGCAGCCGGACTCACCGACCACGCCAAAGGTCTCCCCCCGCATGATCTCAAAACTGACATCATCCACCGCTTTGACCACACCGGCCTTGCGGTTTTTGCCTTTGTAGTAGACCTTAACGTGGTCGGCCTTCATCAGCACATTGTTTGCTTCTGTCATTGGCTGACCTCCTTGTCTTCCTTGGCATAGAGCCAGCAGCGGACCATGCGATCCTCCTCCATCTGGCAGACGGGAGGCTCGGCCTTCTTGCACTGCTCGGTGGCGTGGGGACATCTGGGCCAGAAGGAGCATCCCTCAAAGCGTTCCGTGGGATTGGGCACCATACCGTCGATGGTCTCCAGAGGAGCACGCTCCTTGGTGATCTTGGGGATGGCGTTCAGCAGACCCACAGAATAGGGGTGCAGGGGCTTGGCAAACAGTGCCTCTGTGGAGGCACGCTCCACGATGCGGCCGGCGTACATGACGATGACCGTGTCGCACAGCTCGTTGACCACACCCAGGTCGTGGGTAATAAACAGGACAGAGGTCCCCATCTCCTGGTTGAGCTTGCGGATCAGATCCAGGATCTGAGCCTGGATGGTCACGTCCAGCGCAGTGGTGGGCTCGTCGGCGATCAGGATCTGCGGCCGGCAGGCCAGAGCCATGGCGATCATCACGCGCTGACGCATACCGCCGGACATCTGGTGGGGATACTCCCGGGCTCGAACCTCCGCATTGGCGATGCCAACAGCCTTCATCATCTCAATGGCTTCCTCCATGGCTTCTTTCTTGTTCAGGCCACGGTGGAGACGGATGCTTTCTGCGATCTGCTTGCCGCACTGGATGATGGGGTTCAGGGAGGTCATAGGCTCCTGGAAGATCATGGAGATCTCGTTGCCCCGAATCTTCTGCATCTCCTTCTCACCGGCATTCACCAGGTCTTTTCCTCGATAGAGAATGCTGCCCTGGGTGATTTTTCCCGGCGGGTTGGGGATCAGCCCCATAACACCCAGGGAAGAGACGCTTTTGCCGGACCCGGACTCGCCGACAATACCAAGTTTTTCGCCCTTGCGCAGAATGTAGTCCAACCGGTTGACTGCCTTCACAGTGCCTTCGGCGGACTGAAACTCCACGCAGAGGTCTTTTATTTCAAGAATGATCTCGGATTCGTTCATGTTTTCACAGTCTTTCTGTTCTGCAAAATCGATATCATAGCGACGCTTCATTGCGCTAAACCTTTAACAAAGAAAAGCGACAAAAGGCCAATGAAGCGTTCAATGATACAACTGTTATGGTAGCATAATTGCGGAAATCTTTCAACACTTTATTATGAAAAAGCGGCACTTCCGGCACATTCGTGTCAATGCCCAAAAAATGAAAAAATATGCAGTGCTGCTCGGGCATTTTTTCCATATGAGGAAGGGGATCCATGCACCGGCTGTCTTTATTTGCGGTTTTCCAGGAACTGGTATATTTCCCGGGCAAAGGTCCTGTGGCCGACTTCTGAAAAATGGGCCCCGTCAAAGGTCAATTCTATCGTCCAGCCTGCGCCGTTTGCAAAGGGGATCCCCATTTTTTCGGCAAGAGCACGGTATTCTTCTGCCAGTTCTTTTGACTCGATCAAAAGTCTCTCTTCGAATACCCATGCACCAGGCTGCATAGCGGGGGGAGCCACCAAAAGGACTTTTTCCAGTGGGATGGGCAGCCAGGACAGAAAACGCTCCATGCGCTGTGCAGTCAGCTTTGCGTCTGCTCCCTGGAGCAGGTCGTTGCTGCCCAGCATGATGATGAGCAGATCAATGGTGTCGTCAATGGTAGTTCTCTGGAGCATTTGCAGTTCGAATTCCCATCTGGGGATGCTGCGTCCGTTTTCTCCCTCATTCAGGATCTCCCATCCTGTCTTTTGGGCGAGGATATCCACCCAACGGGATTCTGCCGGGTAGCGTCCCCCAAAGTAGGAACGGGGATCAAATCCGTAGGTATTGGAATCGCCAAGGCACATGATACGCATCATTTTTCCTCCTTATCCCGGTTTCCCGTTTGAATAAAGCAGATCAAAGAGCTCCTGACCGGCACCGGTACGGAAAATCTTTTTCGCCATCCGTTCTCTCAGTTCCGGCCCATGTCCTTCTTCCTCTGCGTTGACCAGGTAATCGGCTTCCAGCAGGATCCGATGCTCCGGTCTTGTTACAGGTTCCAGAGTGTGATGGTGTTCCACCAGATAGACCACCTGATCCACGAAAGGGGTTGGCAGACCAAACTCTGCCAGGAACTCCCTCGCCATGGGACCGCCCTCAATTTCCTGTAAACCATCGGGAGCGCTTCCATACTTTTCACGGCACAGGGGGCAGGCGATGTCGTGAAGGATCGCTGCGATCTCCAGGATCTGTCTGGAGCCCTCGTCAGACAACTCTTTCTCCCCAATCAGCTTTGCATAGGCGTGGACTTTCAGAAAATGGTCTATATCATGCAGGTTTCCTTGAGAGGTCCGGATCATCTTAAATAATACATCTGAAAGAATTTGATTCATACCGAGACTTCCTTCTTGTTCCATGTTGTTCTGCCATGTATTTTAGCAAGTTTTTGGTCCTTGCGCAACGAAAAACGCTGCCTGATTCAGGCAGCGTTTTCTAACTTATTAGCGCCTTTAGGCTAGAGAAAACCCCTGGTTCTACCAGGGGTGGATAAAAAGCCTTGGCAAAATAAAAACCTCGATGTTACGCTTGTGGTGGTTTGGCGACCGCATCACAAAGGGTAACAAGGAGGTTTTTAACAGATGAAAAATGAAGTGAAACACACAGCGCATTCAAGCTACCGCTGTGAGTAC
>JAFXCU010000206.1 GCA_017521345.1 Ruminiclostridium sp.
CGCGCTGAGGCCTGCACCATCGTGAACCGGACTCTGGACCGGCATCCCCATGAGGAGCACCTCCTGGAGGATATGGTCCTCTGGCCCGACAACCCGGCCCCCGATCAGCCCGGCCATGAGTGGTACTACGAGCAGGTCCAGGAGGCCACCAACTCCCATACCTACCAGATGCAGACCGACGATGCATCCGGGAAGTACGAGATCTGGCAGGAACGCCTGCCCGTCCGTGACTGGCCCGCCCTGGAAAAGGCCTGGTCTGATGCAAACTCCGCCACCGGCGGGGATGTGATGAGATGACACGGCCCGTCTGACCGCTGTGGCAAGTTCAAGCAGGAAAAGATCACCCGGAACTGTAGTTCCGGGTGATTTTCTATGCCCTGTCCGGTTCCCGCCGCTGAGCTTCCCTATGTTTTGAACTCGAAAACAAGAATAAAATAGTATCCAAAGGACCCAAAAAGGAACATTACTCCCGTATTCTTGACAAATGACAGAATCCGACCTATACTAGAAAGATACCCGTAGAATATTTATTCATGTGCGCATGAATATATTACATAATCGTTCCCGGTGGTCTCTGGGCCGCCCGGGGCTTGAAAGGTGAGGTAACATATGGCAAAAGTAATCCTGGATATGAGCCGGTGCAAGGGCTGCTTCCTCTGCGCCAGCGTATGTCCCAAAGAGGTCCTGACCCCCTCTCAGGAGCTGAGCTCCAAGGGCTTTGGCCTCATCCATCTGAATGAAGACAAAGAGTGCATCGGCTGCGGTGCCTGCTACAAGATGTGTCCGGACTACTGCATCGAGATCGTCGATGAGAAAAAGGCTTAAGGAGGGAGAAACCATGGCAAAAGAACTGATCAAAGGCAACGAGGCCCTGGCAGAATCCTGCCTGCGTGCCGGCTGCAGATTTTTCAGCGGCTACCCCATCACCCCCCAGTCCGATATCCTGGAGTATCTGAGTTGGCGCATGGACGAGCTGGGCGGCAGCTGCGTCCAGACCGAGTCCGAGCTGGCCGGCATCAACATGCTCTTCGGCGCTGCCTCCGCCGGCGCCCGTGCTCTGACCACCACCTCCGGCCCCGGATTCTCCCTGAAGCAGGAGGGCATCTCCTACCTGTGCGCCAGCGACGTGCCCGCTGTCATCGCCAACGTCCAGCGCATCGGCGCAGGTCTGGGCGATATCTTCGTGGGCCAGGGCGACTACTGGCAGATCACCCGCGGCGGCGGCCACGGCGACTACCGCACCCTGGTCCTGGCTCCCGCCAGCGTCCAGGAGACCGCTGACCTGGCCTACATCTCCTTCGACCTGGCAGAGAAATACCGCCACCCCGTCATCATCGCCACCGACGGCACCATCGGCGAGATGATGGAGAGCGTGGAGCTGCCCCCCATGAAGGAGCACGACATCGACAAGTACGACTGGGCCATCCGTCCCCGCCAGGCCGGTGAGAAGCAGAGAGTCATCTGGAACCGCTTCTGGGACCTGGGCAACGACGAGTACCCCATCTACCTGGTCAACAAGTATAAGGAGATGGAGGAGAACGAGCAGCGCTGGGAATGTGTCCAGACCGAGGACGCCGAGATCGTCCTGGTGGCCTACGGCATCAGCTCCCGTGTCTGTAAGTCCGCCGTCATCCGTGCCCGCAAGGAGGGCATCAAGCTGGGCCTGCTGCGCCCCATCACCCTGTGGCCCTACCCCAAGAAGGCCTTTGAGGCCCTGGGCCCCCAGGTGAAGGCATTCCTGGACGTGGAAATGAACATCCTGGGCCAGATGCAGGATGACATCATCCTGGCTGACGGCAACCGCCATCCCGTGGAATTCTACGGCGAGTACTGGCACACCATCGACGAGAACAAGATCCTGGCTAAGGTCAAGGAAATGTTAGAAAAGTATTAAGGAGGCGGTCAAGCATGAATTTCAAAGTTTCCAAGCACATCGACTTAAATCAGCAGGCCTCCTGGTGCCCCGGCTGCGGCCACGGCATCATCTGCCGCATCACCACCGACGCCGCCGACAAGCTGGGCGTGGGTGACCGTATCGTCACCGTGGACGACGTGGCCTGCGGCCAGTTCGGCCAGTACGCCATGGACTACAACTCCATCATGGGCGCCCACGGCCGTGTGGTGGCTACTGCAGCAGGCGTGAAGCGGGCCCGCCCCGACGCCCTGCTCATCGCCCGTCCCGGCGACGGCTCTGCCTACAGCATCGGCATCGAGTCCACCATCTCCTGCGCCATGCGCAACGAGAACATCCTGACCATCGTCATCAACAACTCCGTCTTCGGCATGACCGGTGGCCAGATGTCCCCCGCTACCCTCTACGGTATGAAGACCTCCACCTCTCCCTTCGGCCGCACCGCCGAGCGCAACGGCAGCATGATGGACATCACCAAGCTCCTGGGCCAGACCGACATCGCTTACCTGGCCCGCTGCTCTGTGGACAGCATCGCCAACATCAACAAGACCCAGAAGTGCATCGAAAAGGCACTGAAGAAGCAGATGAACGGCGAGGGCTTCTGCCTGGTTGAGGTCCTGAGCCCCTGCCCCACCAACTGGAAGCTCACCCCCGAGCAGTCCATGGAGTTCATCCGTGACACCCAGAGCAAGGC
>JAFXCU010000207.1 GCA_017521345.1 Ruminiclostridium sp.
GCGAAACAAGGACATGCCGGGGGTATGTTTGCGCCGCAAGGACGGCAGATGCGAAGCGGCTGCGTCCCTTCTGGCGTGTAAATCAGACGACAGCTTTCGACAGAGAGCTGTCGTTTTATTTGTGTTCGGCCTTTCTTTCGGTCTGCAAAATGCGGCACGCCGTTGAAAATATCTGAAAATAGCCGTATAATGAAGAAAAGAAAGGCGGGTATGTTCATGGAAACTTTAATCGAGCTGTATGATGATCGTGCCATAGAAAACATTCTGGCTCCGGATATGTTCCGTCCTCAACGTATCATTTATCTATGCCCTGTGGAAATTGCTCAGAATCGAAATCGCCAGGACAAGCTGCGGTCCTTTTTCTCCCGCCGGGGATGGGAGCCGGAACTGATCTTTATGGAAGCCAGTCTCTTCAAGGCAGATTGTATTCTCCGCCAATTGCTTACCATTGGTGAGAAATACCCGGGCTGCGCCGTGGATGTTACCGGCGGCAGTGATGCCGCACTATTTGCTGCGGGTATGTTCTCTGCGCAGACGGGCGCCCCCGCCTTTACTTTCTCCCGCAAAAGCAATCGCTTTTATGACATCAGCGGAGCAGACTTTGCGGATAATCTGGACTGCACCCGCTCCTATTCCGTGGAAGACTTTTTCCTTATGGCGGGCGGAACGTTACTCCCCGGCCGTGTAGACAATGCCCTTCTGGAGCAGTATTTAGATGATTTTGACCCGTTTTTCTCGTGCTTCCTTCGTTTCCGTCGTGACTGGTCGGATATCATTTCCTATATTCAAAGGATATCTCCCGCAGAATATGGTCAGACGCCTCCACTGTCTGTTCAGGGGAAATACACGGTGAAAGGTGACCACGGGTCAAGAAATTCCGCCAACGAAGGGGCGCTGAAAGAATTTGCCCGCATCGGATTTATCCGGGACCTCAAAATTGCATCCGGCGAGGCGGTGTCTTTCCGTTTCCGGGATGCCAATATCCGGGCATGGCTGCGGGATGTCGGCAGCGTATTGGAACTGTACGCTTACAAGGCCTGCATCGATGCCGGTATCTTCAACGATGTCATCAGCAGCGCCGTCGTTCGTTGGGATGACACATTGGGACACGCCAGCGTCTCCAACGAGATCGACGTGATGGCTGCCCGAGGCGTCATACCGCTATTTCTCAGCTGCAAGGCTACCGAAATCAAGACGGAGGCGCTCAACGAGCTTGCCATCCTTCGGGATCGTTTTGGCGGGAAAGGCGCAAAGGCCGCGATTATTACGACGGAACCCTGCAGTGCCGCTGCACACCACCGGGCTGCTCAGCTCGAAATTGCCGTCATCGATCTGGAGGAATTGAAAGACCATCAGCTGGTACATCGCTTAAAGGTCATCATGGAAGCGCAATCATAACCGGTTTCGGGTTGATAAACAAAAGGAGATCGCAGGATTTTTGTATCAGAAGGGACTCGAACCCGGTTCCTCTTGCTTTCTTTTCCGGGATTTGTTATGGTAAAGACATCAAAGATCGGAGGACCACCTATGAGCCGTGAACGCGCCCAGAAATACATCGACCAGGCCCTGGAACTGGGGGCCACCGACGCCGTTTTCTTCACCGACGACCAGATCTGCTGGGACAGCCGCACCCTGCTCAAGTGCATGTACGGCTGCACCGACTGGGGCAAGAACCACACCTGCCCCTCCCGGCCCCACAACCCCACCATGGCGGAGATGAAAGAGATGTTTTCCCGGTACCGTTGGGGGGTCATCATCCACACCAAGGAGAAAAAACTCTCCCAGAAGATCTCCCTGGCGGTGGAGGGGGCGGCCTACCACGACGGCTACTATTTCGCCATGTCCCTGGCCGACTGCGGCCTGTGCAAGGAGTGCGCCGCCGTGACCTGTGAGGACTGCCGCTTCATGGCCCTCTCCCGCCCGGCCTTCCACAGCGTGGGCATCGACGTGTTCAAGACCGTCCGGCAGATGGGTCTGCCCCTGGAGACCCTCCCCAGCCGTGACCACCCCGACCAGAACTGGTACAGCGCCGTCTTCATCGAGTAAACAGGTTTTCTCAGCCCTGCCTTTCGGCGGGGCAATTTTTTTCTTGACAAATTATACTATGCGTGGCATAGTATTGTGTGAAAGGAGGTATGAGATGGATATTCAGTTAAAACGTGGTCTGCTGGACGTGTGCGTCCTGGCCGCCATCAAAAACGAAGACTCCTATGGGTATCAGATCGTCAAGGACATGAAGCCCTACGTGGAGATCTCGGAGTCCACTCTGTACCCCATCCTGCGAAGATTGGAGAGTGCAGAGCTGCTCACCGTCCGCAAGGCCGAGCACAACGGCCGCCTGCGGAAGTATTACCATATCACGCCCTTGGGGATGGCCCGGATCGAGGCATTCCAGGAGGAGTGGCAGGAGATCCTGGCCATCTATCGGTTCATCACCAGGGAGGTGTCAGAGGATGAATAAGCAAACCTTTCTTTGGGGGCTGATGGACGGCTTGTCCGGGCTGCCCATGGAGGATATCGAGCAGTCGCTGGACTACTACAGTGAGATGATCGACGACCGCATGGAGGACGGTCTGTCCGAAGAGGAGGCCGTGGCGGCCATGGGGCCGGTGAAGGAGATCTGCGCCCAGATCCTGGCGGAGACCCCCTTGTCCCGTTTGGTGAAGGAGGCCGTTCGGCCCAAGCGGAAGCTCCGGGCCTGGGAGATCGTCCTGCTGGTCCTGGGTTCCCCGGTGTGGCTGCCCCTGCTGGCCGCCGCGGTTATCGTGGTGGCATCGGTGTACCTGTCCATCTGGGCGGTGCTGCTGAGTCTGTACGCCGCCGACCTGGCGGTGGCCGTCACCGGTCTGGCCGGGGGCGTTGCCATGGTCCAGATGCTCACAGCCGGGCAGACGGCAGAGGGGGTCTTCTTCCTGGGGGCCGGCCTAGTGTGCATCGGCCTGGCCATCCTGCTGTTCTTCGGGTTTAATCAGCTGACCAAGGGTCTGGTCTGGGTGACCAAGCGGGCCCTGCTTGTCTTGAAAAACAGCTTTGTGAGAAAGGGGGCTGCGGTATGAGACGAGGAAAGAAAATCGCCCTTTGGGCGGCAGGCATCCTGATCGTTGTGGGTGTCGTCCTTGGGACAGGAGCCGTCCTGGTGGGCGGGGTCTCCATGGAGAGCCTGGATTATCAGGAACTGGTCACCGAGACGGTGCCCATCTCTGGGGACTTTGAGAACATTTCCATCAATGACAGCTTTTCCGACATCTATTTCCGTCCCTCGGAGGACGGCACCTGTAAGCTTGTATTCACACGGTTGACAGATGTGACCTACACTGCAGAGGTGGAGGGAGACACCCTCACCATCACGGGAGAGGACGGACGAAAGTGGTATGAGATGATCCAGTTCGGTTCCGGCTCTGCCTGGGGCGAGCTGGAGATGGTGGTCTATCTGCCCGAGACTCGGTATGGGGATCTGACCATCACCTCTGGAGGCGGCGACCTGAACATCCCCGGGGAATTCGGCTTCGACACCGCTTTCCTGGTCTCAGCCAGCGGTGACGTGACCTTCCGGGGAGAGACCGAGCGGATGCTTACCCTCCAGACCGCCAGCGGAGATATCCTGGCAGAAAACGCCCGGGCAGAGAGTATACAGGTCAATACCGCCAGCGGGACCGTGACCCTGAACACGGTGACCGTGGGGGAGAACCTGGTGCTGGACTCCAGCAGCGGTGACCTGGACCTGACCAACGTGGAGTGTGGGGAGCTGACGGCCAATTCTGCCAGCGGCACCATGGACTGCACCGGTATGCTGGTCATGGGGACCCTGCGGATGGACACCGCCAGCGGCGACATCCGGCTCATGGACTGTGATGCCTCCACCCTGTACCTGACAAGCTCCAGCGGGGATATCACCGGCACCCTCCGCACCGATAAAGTCTATCAGGCCCACTCGGACAGCGGCGAGGTGGAGGTTCCTTTCTCCACCGTAGGCGGGCTCTGTGAGATTCATAGCTCCAGCGGCAATATTTGGTTCACGGCAGATGGGGTCCGGGGCTTCGGCGGAACCAACGGACAGAACGCATAAGCAGATGTTAAGAAAACGCCCGTGAAATCTTAAAGATTTCATGGGCGTTTTTTCATTCCAAAAGACCAAGACGATGGAGCATGGCCGCCACCTCCACCCGCTTGGCGGGCCGCTCCGGGGCGGTGCCGTCGGTGAGGCCGAGAGCTGTGGCCGACGCCCAGCCCCCTTCGGTCCGGGACCAGGCCGGCTCCGGCAGGGTGGCGGCGTGGCGGTGGGCCTTCTGCATCAGCTGGTAGGCCTGCTGGTCGGTGAGTTGGTCCAGAAATTCTTCCAGGGTCATGTCCAGGTCCTCCTCCTTGGATGGTTGGGCCAGCCGGGCGGCCACGTTCCGACGGAACCGGTCCATGGAGTAGTCCAGCCCCAGCCCTGCCCAGAGGTGATCCGGGTCGGCGTGATTGGTGGCGATCCCCCGGCGGCCTCCTTCGGCGTGGCTGAGGATGATTCCGTCGGCCAGAGGGTCCAGCCCGTGGAACCGGCACAGCTGGGCAAAGAGGTCCTCGGCCCGGTCCAGGACCTGCCGGATGTGGGCTATGGCGGCTTCCCGGTCCAGGACCTGGAAGGAGGCACCGTCCGTGTAACGGATGGTGTCCGGCTCGGTCATTTCGATGCCGAGATAGGCATCGTTGCTGGCGGTCTTTCCCCCGTGCCACCCCCGCATGGCGGAGCCGGGGATCTCCAGGATGGGCAGGGTCACATAGGTCTCCTTCGGCCCGATGAAGCCGTGGACGCAGGCCCGGTCATAGTCTGGACGGTCAAACTGGCGGATGAAGACCAAGGGGTCCGGCTGGGCCGTTCCCACCGAGTGGAGCATGAGCCCACGGACCCGGATGGTCCGTCCCAGCCGATAGCAGGGATTTCGGGTGAGGTATCGTGTGGTCATTGGGCACCTCCTCTCCTTCCAGTCTATGACGGGGCGGGGGATTTTGCACCAATCCGTTGCGTTCCGGCGGGTTTCCTGCTATAATGTCCCCAAGCGACCAAAGGGCGGACTGGTCCGCCGGTCCCCCGTGTTTATTACCATAAAGGAGACTACCAACATGAGCATTTCCTTCAACGTCCCCACCAATTTCGTCTTCGGCCAGGGCGTCATCCAGAAGCTGCACAAGCAGAAGCTGCCCGGCAAGAAGGCTATGATCGTCATTTCCAGCGGCAAGTCTACCCGCGCCAACGGCTATCTGGACACCGTCCAGGATCAGCTGACCCAGGCTGGCGTGGAGTACGCCGTCTTTGACAAGATCCTGGCAAACCCCGTCATCGCCAACGTCATGGACGGCGCCGAGTTTGGCCGTGCCAACGGCTGCGACTTCGTCATCGGCCTGGGCGGCGGTTCCTCCATCGACGCAGCCAAGGCCATCGCCATGATGATCCCCAACGAGGGCAACTATTGGGATTACATCTACGGCGGAACCGGTGGCGGCCAGCGCATGAAGAACAAGCCCCTGCCCATCGTGGCCATCCCCACCACCGCAGGCACCGGCACCGAGCTGGACGCATGGACCATCATCACCAACGAAGAGACCAACGAGAAGATGTCCGGCGGCAACAAGAACACCTTCCCCGTGCTGGCCGTGGTGGACCCCAACTTCATGCTGTCCGTGCCCCCCAAGTTCACCGCTTACCAGGGCTTTGACGCACTCTTCCACTCCACCGAGTCCTACATCAACAAGACCAACAACCTGATGCGCGACATGATCGCCCTGAAGGCCATCGAGTGCGTGGGCCGCAACCTGGCCACCGCCTGCGCTGACGGTCAGAACGTGGAAGCCCGTGAGCAGGTCGCTTTCGGCAGCTCCCTGGGCGGCCTGGTCATGAGCGTGGACAACCTGTGCTCCGAGCACTCCATGGAGCACCCCCTGTCCGCTTACCACCCCGAGATCGCCCACGGCGCTGGCCTGATCATGATCAGCCGCGCTTACTACACCCACATGGTGGAGAACTGCCCCGCCCTGAAGGACCGCTTCGTGGACATGGCCAAGGCCATGGGCAAGGAGGACGCCACCGAGGCCATGGACTTCGTCACCGCTCTGGTGGACCTGCAGAAGGCCTGCGGTGTGGATGACCTGAAGATGTCCGACTTCGGCATCACTCCCGATGAGTTCCCCAAGTTCGCTGCCAACGCCCGCAGCACCATGGGCATCCTCTTCAAGATGGACCGCATCCAGCTGACCGATGAGGACCTGGTGAAGATCTACACCGAGTCCTACAAGTAATATGGAAACAAAAACCGGTTCCCGTTCGGGAACCGGTTTTTTATTGGTTAGGTGAAAGAAAAAGACCGACCCGGAAGGGTCGGTCTTTTCGTGTGTGTACTTATTCTGCGGGGGCGGCTTCCACCTTGGTGCCGCACTGGTTGCAGAAAGCTGCGCCGGGTTCCAGTTCTGCGCCGCAGTTGGAGCAGGGGGGAACTGCCTCGGCTTCGACTACCTCGATCTCGGGTTCCTCCACCTTGGCGCCGCAGCTGGAGCAGAACTTGGCCCCTTCGGCCAGGTCAGCCCCGCAGGACGGGCAGGCGGGAACGGGAGGCTTCTTGGCGGCCAGCTCACCCATTGCGGCGGCGATCACATCCCGGGAAGCCAGGATGGAGGCGTAGAGTGCCATGATCTCGTCGTCGAAGGTCTCGCCGTTGTCCAGCTTGTCCACCAGCAGGTCGCCGATGGCCAGGGTGAAGTCTGCGATCTTCTTCTCCTCTGCGCTGACCTTGTAGGTCAGTTTGCCGGTCTCGATGGCGCTGTTGGCCTTGTCGGTGGCGGCGGCAGCCAGGACGTTGAGTTTATCGAGCAGTGCCATAAACATACCTCCTTTTGGCAGTCTGTGGTTGGTCCGGGGAAATTAGAAGTAAGCCTTCAGAGCCTCGGTAGCCAGTGCGATGTCAGCGCTGATGGTGACGGTGAACTTCACGTTGTTAGCCTCGGAGAAGTTATTCAGCCAAGCCAGGAACTCCTCGACCTCGGGGGAGTTGGGCTCGGAGGGGATGATCTTGCACAGGCTGTCGATGAAGACATAGGTCAGGTCGTAGTTGGAAGCGTACATGCCGCTGACAAAGCCCTTCAGGAAGGTGAAGTTGTCTGCTGCGAAGTCGCTGGACTCAACCAGACGGACGTTGCGGCTGACATCGTAGACCAGCTTCTTGCCCATCTCGATGCAGACGACGCTGCCGCTCTCGTTCTCAGCGGCCAGATTGATCATATCAATGAGCTGCTTGGTCTTGCCAGAGCCCTTTGCGCCCATAATCACTTTAACCATAGTTAATCACTCCTTCTTGATCCAGAAAAGATAAATTTTTCTGATGGTAGTATGTTACCATCCAACAGCAAAAAAAGCAATGGGATTGCGAGAATTTCACGAAATTTTAACGGCGGGCATCCAAATTTTTTCGCTTTTCCTCGTACCCCGGTTTGCCCAGCAGGGCAAACATATTATCCTTATAGGCCTCCACACCGGGCTGGTCAAAGGGGTTGACCCCCAGCAGGTAGCCTGACAGGCCACAGGAATATTCAAAGAAGTAGATGAGCTGCCCCACCCAGTAGGCGGTGCGCTCTTCCACCGAGACCAGCAGGTTGGGGACGCCCCCGTCTGCGTGGGCCAGGGCGGTGCCCCGGCGGGCCTGCTCGTTGACGTAGCGCAGGTCCCTGCCCCGGAGGTAGTCCAGGCCGGAGTGGTCTTCCGGCTTGGGGTCCAGCAGGCAGGTGGAGGAGGGGAGATTGAACCGGACCACGGTCTCGAAAAGGTCCCGGACCCCCTCCTGGATATACTGTCCCATGGAGTGGAGGTCAGCGGTGAACTCCACGCTGGCAGGGAAGATGCCCTGTCCGTCCTTGCCTTCGCTCTCTCCGAAGAGCTGCTTCCACCACTCCCCGAAGAACCGGAAGGAGGGCTCATAGCTGGCAAGGAGCTCGATGTTTTTGCCGTCCTCATAGAGGGCATGGCGGGCGGCGGCGTACTGCCAGGCGGGGTTGTCCTGGCCGGGCTGGCGGAGGCGGACCATGGCGTCATAGGCGCCGGCCAGCAGTTCCTCCACGGGGAGTCCTGCCACAGCCAGGGGGAGAAGCCCCGCTGCCGTCAGGACGGAGTACCGACCGCCGATGTTCTCGGGGACGGAGAAGGTGGCGTAGCCCTCCTGGTTGGCCAGGGTTCGCAGGTACCCCTTCTTCCGGTCGGTGGTGGCGAAGATCCGGTCCCGGGCGCCGACCCGGCCGTACTTCTTTTCCAGCAGCTGGCGGAAGAGGAGGAAGGCGATGGAGGACTCGATGGTGGAGCCGGACTTGGAGATGACGTTCACCGAGAAGTCCTTGTCGGCCACATACTCCAGCAGCTCGTTGAGGGCGTCGGAGGAGAGGGTGTTGCCGGTGAAAAAGACCTGAGGGGTCTTTTTGCAGAAGAGGTTGTAGTTGGGGGAGGTGAGAAGCTCCAGCACCGCCCGGGCACCCAGGTAGGACCCGCCGATGCCCACCACGATGAGGACTTCGGACTGATCCCGGATGATCTTGGCGGTCTGGAGGAGGCGGTCCAGCTCCTCCCGGTCATAGGTCTCGGGGTAGCGGACCCAGCCGGTGTAGTAGCCCCCCAGGCCGTTGCCTTTTTCCAGAAGCCCCCGGCTGTTGGTCAGGCCGTCCAGACGGGAGGAGAGCCAGTTGGGGGGCAGGAAGGGCAGGGCGTGGGTCATATCAAATTGGAGCATGGAGTTCACCTCCTCAATCAATTGTATTTGGCCTCCCTCTGACGAGGGAGGTGGCTCGCCGTTAGGCGAGTCGGAGGGAGAGATACCGCAGCGTGAAGGGTTCGCAAAACCCTCTGAGTTTTGTTCTCTCTCCCTCAGTCACCTTCGGTGACAGCTCCCTCGTCAGAGGGAGCCTTTTGGGTTCAAATCATCAGTTCTTCAAACTCTGCATGGGAGCGGGAATTCTTCCGCCCCGGTGGATGAAGCCTGCGCTGGAGAAGGGATGGACGGGCATCACAGGGGCAGAACCCAGCAGGCCGCCGAACTCCACCATGTCCCCCACCTGCTTGCCGGGGGCGGGGATGATACGGACGGCGGTGGTCTTGGAGTTGACCATGCCGATGGCGGCCTCGTCGGCGATGATGGCGGA
>JAFXCU010000208.1 GCA_017521345.1 Ruminiclostridium sp.
CACCATCCCCAAGGTCGCCTTCAACCACCGCCGTGTGCCTATGGGTATGCCCGAAGAGATCTGGATCACCGACACCTCCCTCCGGGACGGCCAGCAGTCTGTGGAGCCCTACACCGTGGACCAGATCGTCCACCTGTATAAGCTGCTCAGCAAGCTGGGCGGTCCCTACGGTATCATCCGCCAGACCGAGTTCTTCATCTACAGCAAGAAGGACCGGCTGGCCCTGGAGAAGTGCATGGAGCTGGATCTGAAATTCCCCGAGATCACCAGCTGGATCCGTGCCAGCAAGGAAGACTTCAAACTGGTCCGTGACCTTGGCATCCGGGAGACCGGCATTCTGGTCAGCTGTTCCGACTACCACATCTTCAAGAAGATGAAAATGACCCGCCGCCAGGCCATGGACTACTACCTTGCCACCGTCAAGGACGCCTTTGCCGCCGGCGTCATCCCCCGCTGCCACCTGGAGGACATCACCCGTGCCGACTTCTACGGCTTCGTGGTGCCTTTCGTCAATGAACTGCAGAAGCTGAGCCAGGAAGCCGGCATCCCCGTAAAGATCCGGGCCTGCGACACCATGGGTTACGGCGTTCCCTACACCGAAGCCGCCATGCCCCAGAGCGTGGCCGGTATCGTCTACGGTCTGCAGCACTACTCCGACGTCCCCAGCGAACATTTGGAATGGCACGGTCACAACGACTTCTACAAGGGCGTGGCCAACGCCTCCACCGCCTGGCTCTACGGCGCCTGCGCCGTCAACTGCTCTCTGCTGGGCATCGGCGAGCGGACCGGCAACGTGCCTCTGGAAGCCATGGTCTTCGAGTACGCCTCCCTCCGTGGCTCCACCGACGGCATGGACACCACCGTCATCACCGAGATCGCCGACTACTTCCAGCACGAGATCGGCTATGACATCCCGCCCATGACCCCCTTCGTGGGGCGGAACTTCAACGTCACCCGGGCAGGCATCCATGCCGACGGCCTGCTGAAGGACGAGGAGATCTACACCATTTTCGACACCAAGAAGATCCTGAACCGGCCCGCCGCCGTCCAGATCAGTAAAACCTCCGGTCTTGCCGGCATCGCCTACTGGGTCAACCAGAACTACACCCAGGCAGACGGAACCCCTGTGGATAAGCGGGACCCGCTGATCGTGGCCATGAAGGACTGGATCGACCAGGAATACGAAGATGCCCGCCAGACTGCCATGACCGACAAGGAGCTTCACGAAATGGTGGAGCGCCTGGCCCCCGGCCGTCTGCACCGGGCGTAAGGGAGGAACGATATGAGAGAATACAAATCCACTTCACTGGCCGACCAGGTATTTGAGCGGCTGGAAAACGATATCATCATGGGCACCATCCCCCGGGGAGAGGTGCTGACCGAACTGAAACTGGTAGAACTGCTGGGTGTCAGCCGTACCCCCATCCGGGAGGCCCTCCGCCGCCTCGAGCAGGAGCGTCTGATCCAGGACAGCGGCAAAGGCAGCCTGGTCCTGGGCATTACAGAAGACGATCTGCTGGATATCATGAACATCCGGGAGCAGATCGAGGGTCTGGCCAGCTACTATGCTACCGTGAACATGACCGATGAAGGCCGCCGGGAGCTGACCCACATCGTGGACCTCCAGGAGTTTTACTTCTCCAAGGGGGACATGGAGCATCTGCGCCAGGCCGATGACCTGTTCCACGATGCCATCTGCCAGCTCAGCCGCCGTCACGTCATCGAAGACACCCTGGTTCCCCTGCTGCGCAAGACCCGCCGGTTCCGCCGGATCTCCATGAACGACCCCAACCGGACCGTCAACACCCAGGCGGAGCATCGGGCTATCTACGACGCCATGATGGCCGGCGACGCGGACCTGGCCAAGCAGCTGACCACCGAGCACATTTCCAAGGCCAAAGAGCATATGATCGGAGGACTCAAACACAATGGGTAAGACTATCGCGCAAAAGATCATCGCCGCCCATCTGGTGGCAGGCGATATGACCGTGGGCAGTGAGATCGCCCTGAAGATCGACCAGACTTTGACCCAGGACGCCACCGGCACCATGGCCTACCTGGAATTTGAGACCATGGGCATCCCCAAGGTCAAGACTGAGCTGAGCGTGGCCTACGTGGACCACAACACCCTCCAGTGCGGTTACGAAAACGCCGACGACCACCGTTACCTGCAGACCGTGGCCGCCAAGCACGGCGTGTACTTCTCCCGTCCCGGCAACGGCATCTGCCACCAGGTCCACCTGGAGCGGTTCGGCAAGCCCGGCAAGACCCTCATCGGCTCCGACAGCCACACCCCCACCGGCGGCGGTCTGGGCATGCTGTCCTTCGGCGCCGGCGGCATGGATGTGGCCGTGGCCATGGGCGGCGGCGCTTACTACATCAATATGACCAAGATGTTCAAGGTCAACTTGACCGGCAAGCTCAGTCCCTATGTCACCGCCAAGGATGTCTCTCTGGAGCTGCTGCGGATCCTGTCCGTCAAGGGCGGCGTGGGCGCCATCATCGAGTGGGGCGGCCCCGGCATCGCCACCCTGTCAGTCCCCGAGCGTGCCACCATTACCAACATGGGTACTGAGCTGGGCGCTACCACTTCCATCTTCCCCTCTGACGATGTGACTTATCGCTTCCTGGCTGCCCAGGGTCGGGAAGAGGACTACATTCCCCTCTCCAGCGATCCCGACGCCGAATACGACCGGATCATCGACATTGACCTGTCCGCTCTGAAGCCTCTGATCGCCTGCCCCCACAGCCCCGACAACGTGGTCACCGTGGAAAGCCTCAAGGGCGTGAAGGTGGACCAGGTCTGCATCGGCTCCTGCACCAATTCCTCCCTGTTTGATATGCTGAAAGTCGCCGCCATGCTGAAAAATAAGACCATCGCCCCCGGCGTCAGCCTTTCTCTGTCCCCCGGCTCCCGCCAGGTGCTGACCATGCTGGCCAACTGCGGCGCTTTGACCGACATTCTGGCCAGCGGCGCCCGGGTACTGGAATGCGCCTGCGGCCCCTGCATCGGCATGGGCTTCTCCCCCAGCTCCGGCGGCGTATCCTTGCGGACCTTCAACCGGAACTTCCTGGGCCGCAGCGGCACCAAGGACGGCCAGGTGTACTTAGTCTCCCCGGAGACCGCCGTGGCCTCCGCCCTCACCGGCTATATCACCGACCCCACCACTCTGGGTGAAGCGGTGGAAGTCACCATGCCCGGGAAGTTCACCATCAACGACTCCGCCGTGCTGCCTCCCCTGTCTGACGAAGAGGCTGCCTCCGCGGAAGTCCTCCGTGGACCCAATATCAAGGAATTCCCCAAGGGCGCGCCCTTTGCCGACACGCTGACTGTGCCCATGGTGCTGAAGGTGGGCGACAACATCACCACCGACCACATCATGCCCGCTGGCGCCAAGATCCTGCCCTACCGCTCCAATATTCCCTATATGTCCCGGTTCTGCTTTGAGGTCTGCGACCCCAGCTTCTCCGGCCGGGCCAAGGCCGCAGGTAACTCCATCGTGGTAGGCGGCAGCAACTACGGCCAGGGTTCCTCCCGTGAACACGCGGCTCTGGTACCCATGTACTTAGGCGTCCGCTGCGTGATCGCCAAGAGCTTCGCCCGGATCCA
>JAFXCU010000209.1 GCA_017521345.1 Ruminiclostridium sp.
CCTGGGTGCCGATCTGAACGAAGTTGTTCTTCAGATCTCCCACCACCGTGTCGCAGGCCACGTTCAGGAAGTTCAGGACCCGAGCCTGGTACTCATCGTCGGCGTTGATGGTCAGGAAGGTGCTGGGGGGATCCTCACGCATCCCCTGGTGGTAGTATTCCTGGTCATCTCCGCTGAACCAGGTGCTCACCCCGTCCACCGTCACGTCCCAGGTCTCCATGGGCACGCCCCACTGGCTGCCGGTGACGTGCATGGACCGGTCCGGGCCGTCCTGGACATAGTCCAGGCGGGCTTCCATCTTGGTCTCTCCGTCCAGGGTCAGGGCGCAGTTGGCCAGGGCGGCGAAGTTCTCCTCCTCCAGGGCCAGGGTGATGACGGAATCTTTATACTGGCTGTAGCCGGTGATGCTGCCGAAAGCCGCCGTGGCGGAGACCGCCAGCAGGGCCACCCCGGCGATGAGGCAGACCACCATACGTTTCTGTGTTCTCATCAGGATGCCTCCTTGTTCTCATGATATCCAATGCCACAAGGGCTCTGTTCCCTATGTCCCTTTCATTGTACCGGGCAAAAATAAAGAATGGATGGGATTTTTCTTAAATGTTTATTAAGGGACAAAAAAGCCTGCACGCAGTTCCTTCTGCGTGCAGGCTTGGTACGTCTCAATATTTCTTTGCGCAGCCGATGCCCACGCCGCCCTCGCCGGTGTGGCAGCAGATGCTCAGGGGCAGGGGGTAGCACTCCACGGTGCGGCCGGGGAAGGACTTGGCCACCTCGGCTCTCCACTTCTCGCCCACCTCCGGGTCGGCCCCGGAATAGGCCACGAAGAGCTGCACATCGGTTTCCGCAAACCGGTCCCCCAGGTCCTTGATCATGGCCTCCACCATGGCCTTCTTGGCCTGGTTGAAGCCCCGGACCTTCTTGTAGGCGTCCAGCTTGCCCCCCTGGATCTGGAGGACGGGCTTCAGGTTCAGCACGGCTGCCATGGCAGCGCCGGCAGCGGTGATGCGGCCGCTCTTTTTCAGGTTGTCCAGGGTGGACAGGGCGATATAGATGCTGGCCTCGTAGCGCTCCTCCTCCAGGATGGCACGGACCTCCTGGGCGGTCTTTCCCTGGTCCAGCAGGACCTTGGCGTTGCGGATGGACTGCATGAGGGTGACAGAGATCCGGTGGTCGTCCACCACCTGGACCCGGCCGCCGTACTCCTGGGCCAGGGCGGTGGCCGTCTGGCAGGTGCCGCTGAGGCCGGAGCTCATGGCAAAATGGAGGATGGCGTCATGGTCCTGCAGGAGTTCCTCCCACAGACCGGTGACCGCCTCAGGGGCGGGCTGGGAGGTGGAGACCTCTACCCCTGCCCGCATCTTTTCAAAAAAGAGGTCGAAGGTGATGTCCTTCCCCTCGTAATAGGTCTCGCCGCCGATGAAAAAGGGCATGGGGATCAAATGAACGCCCAGTTCCGCCGCCTGCTCGGCATTCAGGCCGCAATTCGTATCCGTCACGATGGCTGTTTTCATAGCAATGACTCCCTCTACCCGGAATGTTTCCCTGCAACACAGGGTTCTTCAACATATAAATATAACACACCCAACCTCCCTTTGCAAGATGACACTTCATGTCCCCTGTCAAAGTATTTTCACAGGAAAGTGTTGACAGGCCGCTATTGTAGTGATATGATTTTGATATCACAAAGAAACAAGGAGTGTTTGATATGACCGAAAAGATCCTGACCACCAAGAAGACCGGCATGGCCATGCTCCTGCTGACCATCCTGCTGTACATCGTGGCCATCGCGGTCCTGGTCCTGTCCGTGAACTTCGGGATGCTGGTCCCCATGGTCCTGGCCATCATCGTGCTGGCCCTGGGCTGGATCGTCCTGCCCGGCCTGAAGGTCCTGCGGCCCCAGGAGGCCCTGGTCCTCACCCTCTTTGGTAAGTATGTAGGCACCATCCGGGGCGAGGGCTTCTACTGGGTCAACCCCTTCTGCACCGCCGTGAACCCCGCCGCCAAGACCAAGCTCAACCAGAGCAGCGACGTGGACTCCGGCTCCAACAAGGGTCTCTCCGCCCTGCTGGGGGGCAACGCCACCGCTGCGGCAGCCGCCGCCTCCGCCGAGACCTCCGGCAAGCGGGTCAGCCTGAAGATCATGACCCTGAACAACGCCCGCCAGAAGATCAACGACTGCCTGGGCAACCCCGTGGAGATCGGCATCGCCGTCACCTGGCGAGTGGTGGACACCGCCAAGGCCGTCTTTGAAGTGGACAACTACAAGGAGTTCCTCTCCCTCCAGTGCGACAGCGCCCTGCGCAACATCGTCCGCCTGTACCCCTACGACGTGGCTCCCGGCATCGACACCACCGGCGACGGCATGGCCGACGAGGGCAGCCTGCGGGGCTCCAGCGAAGTGGTGGCCCAGCGGATCCGGGATGAGATCCAGTCCAAGGTCACCGAGGCTGGCCTGGAGATCCTGGAAGCCCGCATCACCTACCTGGCCTACGCCTCTGAGATCGCCGCCGTCATGCTCCAGCGTCAGCAGGCATCCGCCATCATCGACGCCCGGAAGATGATCGTGGAAGGGGCCGTGGGCACCGTGGAGATGGCCCTGAACCGCCTGAACGAAGGCGGCATGGTGGAGTTGGACGAGGAACGCAAGGC
>JAFXCU010000210.1 GCA_017521345.1 Ruminiclostridium sp.
ACCCAGGCATACTACTACGCCATCTACAACGGCTACCATATCCGCGCCATCGCCACCATCCAGGAGTTCAGCGATGACGGCGAGATCAAGCGCATGGTGGTCCGTCCCGCATAATGACCAAAATGACCTGTTCGGCCTGTCGGACAGGTCATTTTTTGCCGTTTTCTGGCCTTTGATACCGTTTTGTTTTCCTTTTTTAACCTTTGTTTGCAAGCACATCTCTTTAGCCATGCAGAGAAAGCTGTCTTGCCATGTTATTTTTCCACAGCGGACCGAGTCATTTTGTCAATTCCCACCGACACATTTTCCACCAGATGCAAAGAAACCCTTGACAGGCCTTGTTTTTTGTCACCTTTACCACTTGTTCTTTTCGAGATTCTGTTGCATAATAGCACACGGTCCTGAGGGGGACAACCTCCGGCCGAATGAAAGACAATATGAATCACTTGCAGCGAAACTTGCAAGATTTTACTAAGATCAGTCCGCTTGTGGGTCTATTCCTTCATCCCACACCGCGACCTATATAAATCCTTCCATTATTACTCACCAAAAAAGCCTTCCGGGAATCCGGAAGGCTTTTTTGGTTTCGGACTTTTGGGAGCGAGCTTCGCCCGCTTCCAAAAGTGGGGGATTGCAGAAATTTGCCGCGCCCTTCGGGCACAACAAATTTCTGAGAAGCGTTTTTTCACCGGCAAAGCCGGTGAAAAAACAGATTCGATTTTGTTTCGCCCTCTGCGGAGGGCGAAAGTCTGCGACGCCTTTTCCAAAAAACCTCGTAGAGTTTCGCCGCCGCATTCCACAGGCCAGATCATATCTGACCTTGTCAAATAAAACAGGATTGGCCATAGTATCCATGCCAGATTTATGATATCTTGTATCCATCGGCAGAATCGCTGCCGGGTTCATATGACAAGGAGGCAATTTTTATGAAGCGTATCGTTTCTATTCAAGATATTTCCTGCGTGGGTAAGTGTTCCCTGACCGTGGCCCTGCCCATCATCTCCGCCATGGGCGTGGAGTGCGGCGTGATCCCCACCGCTGTCCTGTCCACCCACACCGCCGGGTTCAAGGGCTTCACCTTCCACGACCTGACCCAGGAGGTCACCCCCATCGCCGAGCACTGGAAGAAGGAAGGCATCACCTTCGACGCCGTCTACACCGGCTACCTGGGCTCCTTCGAGCAGATCCAGCTGGTGGGCAAGTTCTTCGACGACTTCCGCGGCGAGAACACCCTCATCTACTGCGACCCCGCCATGGCTGACCACGGCGTCATGTACCCCGGCTTCACCCCCGAGTTCGCCCTGGAGATGGGCAAGCTCTGCGGCAAGGCAGACGTCATCGTCCCCAACCTGACCGAGGCCTCCTTCATGCTGGGCGTGGAATATGTGGGCGACAACTACGACGAAGCCTACATCAAGAAGATGCTCAAGGACCTGACCGGCCTGGGCTGCAAGACCGCCATCCTCACCGGCGTCTCCTTCGAGGCCGGCAAGATCGGCGCCATGGCCTATGATTCCGTCACCGACACCTACTCCAGCTACTTCAACGAGAAGCTCCCCACCCAGTTCCACGGCACCGGCGACGTCTGGGCCTCCACCTGCGTGGGCGCTCTGATGAACGGCAAGACTCTGGAGGAATCCCTGAAGATTGCCGTGGACTACACCCTGGAGTGCATGAAAGAGACCGCCAAGGACCCCGAGGCCCGTTGGTACGGCGTCTCCTTCGAAGCTGCTATCCCCATGCTGGTCCACAGCCTGGGTCGATAATACATCTTTCTCTCATTCTTCCTACCAATAAGAAAACCCGGAACCGTTTGGTTCCGGGTTTTCTGCGCTTCAATGGGGTCTCCTCGGCAAACGACACCGCGCCGTGCAGGACTGGTCTTGACCAGTCCGCCCGTTCCCCCGCCACGTCGGAACGGTCAAGACCGTTCCCTACATGGGATATCGGCAGGTCCGGGTATGTAGGGGCTTTACCGGAATATGTACTTCTCCAGGGCCAGGGCCACGCCGTCGGCATCGCAGGAGGCCGTCACGTCGTCGGCCGCCGCCTTCACATAATCCAGAGCGTTGTCCATGGCGATGCCGATGCCCGCCGCCTGAAGGAGGGGGATATCGCTGCCGCCGTCTCCCATGGCGATGGTCTCTTCCGGGCAGATGCCCAGGTGATCCAGCAGCCACAGGAAGGTCTCTCCCTTGTCGATGCCCCCGGCCATGACCTCCAGGTCCTTGGGGAAGGGGTCGGCAAAGGCGATGTCCGGCAGGGCAGACAGCCGCTCCCGCAGGGCTGCCTTGGTCTCCGGGCTGTCGGTGAGGAAGAAGAGCTCCTCCACGGGACGGTCATCCTGGGTCAAAAAGTCCTCGATGGAGCCGGGGAGCACCTGGCGGGTCCCCAGGACATACTCCCACATGGGGGTCCCGGCGTACCGGGCCATGAGGATGTCGTAATCGGCCTGGGTCAGGTAGCCCACGCCCTCCCGGAAGACCTCCCGGATCATGGCAAAGTCCCGGCAGGCCTCCAGGACCTCCAGGCTCTTTGCGGGGGTGAGGTGCTTTTCCAAAAGATACCGGTCCTCCACCAGGTCCCGGACGGTGGCCCCGTTGGAGGTCACCGCATACCGCAGGCCGGGCAGGTCCAGCACCGCCTGGGGCAGCCCCTGGGCGGGACGGCCGGTGACCGGCACCATGAGGATCCCCATCTGCCGGGCCCGCTCCAGGGCGTCCAGGTTCCGCTGGGAGACCTTCTTCTGGCTGTCCAGCAGGGTGGCGTCCAGGTCCAGGGCGATAAGCTTGAGTTTGGGAGCCATGGCAGTCCCTCCTTTTCTCCGGTTTGTTTTCTTTATATATTATATTGTAACACGATTCCTTCCAAAAGGCCAGACTCTTGCGTCCGGCGGGGCCATGTGCTACACTATCCCCATTCTATGATATATAAAGGAGTGACTTGCCATGGCACGTCCTTATCCCATCATAACCGTCAACGAAAAGGCCGCCCGTTCCCTCCGGGCGGGCCACCCCTGGGTCTACGGGGCAGAGACCACCGGCCCCGACGCCCCCTATGAGAACGGGGACATCGTGGATGTGGTCACCCAGAAGGGCCGCTGGCTGGGTGCTGGTCTCATCAACGACAACTCCAAGATCCGGGTCCGTCTCATCTCCCGGAACACCAACGACCGCTTCGACGAGGCCTTCTGGCGCCGCCGCCTCCAGCACGCCCTGGAGTACCGCCGCACCGTCATGGGCCCTGACTTTTCCACCTCCCGGCTGATCTTCGGGGAAGCCGATTTCTTCCCCGGCCTCACCGTGGATCTCTTTGGGGATATCCTGGTCACCGAGGTCCTCTCCTTAGGCATGGAGAAGGTCAAGCACATCCTCTACCCCATCCTGGTGGACCTGCTGGCAGGCTACGGCGTCAAGGTCCGGGCCCTGTATGAGCGCAACGAGGCCGCCCTGCGCATCAAGGAGGGCATCCCCCAGGAGAAGGGCTTCTATGACCTGCCCGGTCTGGCCACCGACCTGGACGGCCATGTGATCATCACGGAAAACAACATCAAGTACGACGTGGACTACATCAACGGCCAGAAGACCGGCTTCTTCCTGGACCAGAAGTACAACCGCCGGGCCGCCGCCGCCCTGGCCCCCGGCAAGCGGGTGCTGGACTGCTTCACCCACACCGGTGCCTTCGCCATGAACTGCGCCATGGCCGGGGCCGAGCAGGTCACCGCCGTGGACATCTCCAAGGACGCTGTGGAGCTCACCCGCCGGAACGCCCAGCTGAACGGACTGACCAACATGGACGCCATCCAGGCCGACGTCTTTGACCTGCTCACCGACATGGCCAAGGAGAAGAAGTCCCCCTACGACTACATTATTCTCGATCCCCCCGCCTTCACCAAGAGCGGCGCCACCGTGAAGAACGCCTTCCGTGGGTACAAGGAGATCAACCTGAAGGCCATGAAGCTCCTGCCCCGGGGCGGCTACCTGGCCACCTGCTCCTGCTCCCACTTCATGACCCCCAACCTCTTCTGCCAGATGCTCCGGGAGGCCGCAGCAGATGCCGCCGTGAGCCTGCGCCAGATCGAGGACCGCCGCCAGTCCCCCGACCACCCCATCCTCTGGGGGGTGCCGGAAACCGAATATCTGAAATTCTACCTGTTCCAGGTGGTTTAAAAGAAAGTGGATGCCTTTGGCATCCATTTTCTTTTTGGGCCGATGTGGGCATCGGCCCCTACAAATCACAGGAAACCCCTTGACAAATACTGTCTAAACCGTTAGACTAGACTTGTCTAAAACCTTCGACAAGGAGGAAACTCATATGAAACCCAATCTCTCCCTTACCCTGGCCGACCACCGGCTCCTGGAGCTGGTATGGCAATCCGAGCCTGTCCCCTCCGCCCAACTGTGCAAGCTGGCCGAGGCCAGCCTGGGCTGGAAGCGGACCACCACCTACACGGTCATCAAGCGGCTGTGCGACAAGGGCTGCCTGAAAAACGAGGCCGCCGTGGTCACCTCCCTGGTGGAGCGGTCCGCCGTCCAGCAGGCCGATGGTCAGGAGGTCCTCCAGCGGTCCTTCGGCGGCTCCCTGCCCAACTTCCTGGCGGCCTTTCTGAAGGCCGGCACGGTCAGCGACCAGGACGCCGCCGAGATCGAAAAAATGCTGGAGGAGTACCGGAACCAGCGGTAAGCCTCATGCGCCCCTGTGAAAGGAGGCTTTTATGGATCAATTCTGCACCACCCTTCTCACCATGAGCCTCACGGCCTCTGTGACGGCCCTGGTGGTCATGGTCCTGCGGCTTTTTCTCAAAAAGGTCCCCCGAAAGCTGGTCTGCCTGCTGTGGCTGGCGGTCTTCTTTCGGATGGTCTGCCCGGTGAGCTTTGAGGCACCTGTGAGCCTCATGCCTCCGGCAGTCACCGAGGGCACTCTGGTCCAGCAGGTCATCCTGCCGGAACCCGACCCAACGCCCCAGGCCGCTGACCCCATCCAGACAGAGCCCGCCCCTCCGGCGAAGCCCGCTCCGGCCCCGACCCTCCCGGCAGCACCGGCTGAAACGGAACCCGCAGTCTCCTGGTCCCAGGTCCTTTTCTGCCTGTGGTCCCTGGGCTGTGGCGGTATGGTCCTGTGGGCGGCGGTCTCCTACCGGCGGCTCACCCGGCGCACCACCGAGGCCATTCGTCTGGAAGAAAACATTTACCTCAGCGATGCCGTAGAGACCCCCTTCGTCTGCGGCCTGAAACATCCCCGGATCTACCTGCCTGTGACCCTGGACCAGGCCGATATCCCCCACGTCCTGCGCCATGAGCGGGCCCACATTGACCGGCTGGACCACATCGCCAAGCCCCTAGCCTGGCTGGCCCTGTGCCTCCACTGGTTCAACCCCATCCTGTGGCTGGCCTACCGGCTCCTGTGCCGGGACATGGAAGCCGCCTGCGACCAGGCGGCCACCAAAGACGCCACTCGGGAAGACACCGCCGACTATGCCGCCGCCCTCCTCCATGTGAGCTGGCGGCCCTCTCCCCCCGCCGCCGTTCCCCTGGCCTTTGGGGAGGAGAACCCCAAGCACCGCATCGAAGCCCTCCTCCGCTACCAGCGGCCCGCCTTCTGGGTGGTCCTGCTGGCCGGGCTGGCCTGCGCAGCCCTCCTTCTGCTCCTGGCCGCCGACCCGAAGAGCGACACGGTCTATCTGGAGGGAAACCCCATTTCCCAGAGCGAGATCCTTCAGGAGGGCAACCCATTCCCTCTGCCCCGGGAACAGACCCAAGAGCTGGTCCGTCTGCTGAAATGGACCCATCGGGGCAGCTACACCCCCTGTGACCAGCCCGCTCTGCCTGACGGAGCGGTCACCCTCTCCCATCCGGATGCCGCCATCTCCTACCATGTGATCTTAGAGGGACCGGAAGCCCCCCGACTGGTGAAAGAACAGGGCGGAACCTTTCGCTCTGCCCCCCTTTCCATGGAGGTAAACAACGACGCCTCCTGCGTCCGGGAATGGTCCGCCTGGTGGGACCAGACCTACGCCCTGACAGGCTATCAGGATGCCGACGCCCTGTTTGCCCTGCAAGACGGAGACCCTCAAACCATCCTGGAGGCCCTCCCCATCCAGGACTATGCCGGGTCCTACACCTTCCAGCTGTATGAGGACTGGAAGGGATACGCACTGGTCCTGGACCTGGAGACCCAGCCCGCCAGCGACACCCAGCGGCAGCTGACCGACTGGTATCTCACCTACTGGGGAGAAGTTTTCCTGGCGTTGAGCAACGGCCACGTCAGGGAGGTCTCCTGGTTCTATCCCGACGGCTGGGGCAGCCTGACCACCGGCCTGCCCGAGCTTTACGACCAGGAGGGCTTCCGAACCCTGTACGCCCAGCGACAGCTATGGTGGACCGATGCCATCTGCCTGAACAGCACCTACTACTCCACCTGGCCCCAGGCCCATTACCGCCCCGCCTTCCAGGTGGCCGAGGTCCTCTACCAGGCTCCCGACTTGGGCGGGTATGACGATCTGGACGACCTGGCTCCGGCCAGAAGCTCCGTGGTCTTCCACCCGGACTTCCTGGCCCACGCCTACGGCACCAACAGCTCCTCCGCCCACTATCCCCTGGTCTACCAGCCTCTGGAGGACTTCACGGTTCCCTCTCCCGATGACCCTGCCGCCGATTTGTTGGCGGGCCGAGGCATCCAGACGGCTTACCGCACCGCGGCCCCCGATCTGGAGGCCAAGGACCCCATGGCCCATCTGACCCCCTCGGGGTACGGCATCTATGTGGCCCAGGACGGGGTCTATCTGGCCAACTGGCAGACCCAGGAAGGTCAGGAAGACCGCCTCATGTACCTCCTGTGGCTTACCGAACGGCCCTACTCCCACGACCTCTACTATGTGGTGGAGCACGTGAAGGAGATCAAGG
This sequence comes from Ruminiclostridium sp., assembly GCA_017521345.1. Next base: position 6,903 of record JAFXCU010000210.1, read on the forward strand.
CGACCTATTTCTGATCCACCCCGCACATCCCTCGAAAGGAGGACTCCCCATGACAGAATTTTGCCAGACCTTATTCACCATGACCGCCGCCGCCACGGTGGCCGCCCTGGCTGTGATGCTTCTGCGGCTCCTCTTAAAGAGGGTCCCCCGATCCATCCTCTGTGTTCTGTGGCTGGTGGTCCTCTTCCGGATGGTCTGCCCGATAAGCTTTGAGGCCCCAGTGAGCCTGGTGCCAGACCAGATCACCAGCGGTCAGGTGACCCAGCAGGTCCTGCCTGCCCCGGCGGTCACCACCACCGCTCCCGCCACCAGTGAGACCGCACCTGTCCCCACCCAGCCGGATATTCCCGCTCCGGTCCAAACCACTCAGCCGGACCCCTACGGCATCCTCTTCGGCGTGTGGGCCGTCGGAGCCGGGATCATGGCCCTGTGGGCGATCATTTCTTACCTGAAACTTCGCCACCGGGTGGCTGACGCCGTGCTGATGCGGGATAACATTTACGAGACCGACCGGGTGGACACCCCCTTCGTCTGCGGCTTTATCAAGCCCCATATCTATCTGCCTGCGGGGATGGACCCTACCCACGTTCCCCATGTGGTCCGCCACGAACAGGCCCACATCAAGCGGCTGGACCATATCTCCAAGCCCTTCTTCTGGCTGGCCCTGTGCCTCCACTGGTTCAACCCGGTGCTGTGGCTGGCATACATTCTATTCTGCCGGGACCTGGAGACCGCCTGTGACCAGCGGGTGGTCCGGGATCTGGACCGACAGGGAACCGCCGACTACGCCGCCGCCCTCCTCTGCCTGGGTCGGGACCGCTCCCTCCCCCAGGCCGTCCCCCTGGCCTTTGGGGAAGAGAACGCCAAGGGCCGGGTGAAAGGGGTCCTGCACTACAAGAAACCTGCCTTCTGGGTGGTGATCCTGGCTGTGGTCCTGTGCGTCGGGGCGGGGTTCCTGCTGCTGGCTGACTCCCAACAGGGAGAGAGTCTGGAAGGGGTGACCATCACCCAGGCCAGCTATCACCACGCCCGATATGTTTACCCCAACGAGGACGGCTCCATCCACACTACCCCTGTCACCGGGGAACTTCCCGAAGACCTGATCTCCCGGCTGGTGGGCCTGCTGGAAAAGTATGGCCACGAGGAATATGAACTACCCATCATTCTGAATGCTCACGAAATGGAACTGGAGGATCCCCCGGAAACCCGTCCTATCGCAGGAAAACTCTATGAACTGGACCTGACCTCCCCCGAGCACACCACCCACTTCTATTTCTTCCTCTATGAAAACGGAGATGGTAGGCTTACCCGCATCACCTATGCCGACGGGGACCAAACCACCAAAACCAAACAGCAGGCAGCCTACATCCCCGGCCTTGCCCTCCAGGAAGATTTCCAAGCATGGGAAACTGACCTGCAGACCTATCTGGAAGAGCAGGAAAGCAGCTGGGACTACACCCCTTCTCCCCTCACATTTGACGGCATAGAAATCATGGGCGGCGAACTGCGGGAGCTGGTCTACTCCTGGAACACCTCCGAATGGAATATGCTGGAGGACTCGTCCCACCGCATCGGTGCCACCCACATCTGCCCGGACAGTCTCCTGGAGGACCTGTTGACCATCCTGGAAACCACGCCCCACGACCCCGAGCAGGATTTCACCGGGGTTCGATCCTACGACCTGATCGCAGGAAAGCTGGAGGATATCGGCTTTTACAACCAGGACTGGTCCCACATGTATTCCCTGATGCTCTCCTCCGACGGCCGCTACCTTCTCAACCACATGGACGAGAAGGCCGGCACCTGGAAGATGGTGTATTACCCGGAACTGGCCGACTCCCCCGACTTCCAGGCCTGGCTGTCCCGCTTGGAGACCTATCTGACCACCGTCATCCCCGACCAGCTCTACAGCAAGGGGGTGGATTCTGTGGAAAAGGCCCGCCCCATCCTGGGCGACCTGTACATCGACTCGGTGGTTGGCCCCTACACTATGAAGACCTCCCCCAACACCATTACCATCCAGGCGGAGACCGTCTATACCCAGGATGAGATCGAGCACCACAGAAAGCACTACCTTATGTGGGCCTCCGCCCGGATCATCGACCTGGTGGAGGACGCCTACCACATCGTCTGGGAATATCCCGGCCCTGAGGGCTGCACCTGGGAGTATAACAGTACCCAAAAGGCCCAGTCCGCCGAGGAATTCCGGGAAAGATACAACAGCGAGAAAACCGTATTGGAATAACCCGCCCTAAGCCTCCCTCTGACGAGGGAGGTGCCCCGAAGGGGCGGAGGGAGAGATACCGCAACGGGAAGGTCAGTACAAACCTTCACTTCCTTTATCTCTCCCTCAGTCATGGCTTCGCCATGCCAGCTCCCTCGTCAGAGGGAGCCTGATATGAAAGGAGGTTCCCCCATGGAACAATTCTTCCACACACTGCTGACCATGTCGGCCACGGCGGCCATCGCCGCCCTGGTGGTGATGGTCCTGCGGCTCCCCCTGAAAAAGGCCCCCCGGTATCTCACCTGCCTGCTGTGGCTGGTGGTCCTCTTCCGGATGGTCTGCCCGGTGAGCTTTGAAGCCCCCGTGAGCATCATGCCCCAGGCCATCACCACCGAAACCTATGAAACCATCACCCTCCCCCTGACGGAGGAGACCAGCCCCGGGGTCCAGGCAGAGCCCACCTCCCCCCAGCCGGTCACTCCCATAAACCCTGCGGCGACCCCCGCTGAGACCGGCCCCACCCTCACCCAGGTCCTTCTGCCCCTGTGGGCGGTGGGCTGCGCCGGGATTGGCCTGTGGATCCTTCTCTCCTATGCCCGACTCCAGCGGAAGGTGGCTGACGCCGTGCTGGTCCGGGACAATATCTACGAGACCGACCGGGTGGACACCCCCTTCGTCTGCGGGTTTGTGAAACCCCGCATCTATCTGCCGGTGGGGCTGGAGGACACCGACCGGACCTACGTTCTCCTCCACGAGGAGGCCCACATCCGGCGGCGGGACCACCTGGTCAAGCCCCTCTTCTGCCCGGCCCTGTGCGCCCACTGGTTCAACCCCGTCCTGTGGCTGGCCTATTGGCTCCTGGGCAAGGACATTGAGACCGCCTGCGACCAGGCCGTCATCCGGTCCTTTGACCGGGCGGACAAGGCGGGCTACGCCGCCGCCCTCCTCCATGTGGGCCGGGAAAAGTCCCTGCCCCAGGCCGTCCCCCTGGCTTTCGGCGAGGAGAACCCCCAGAAGCGGGTGAAGAACCTGCTGTACTACAAGCACCCGGGCATCTGGATCGGTCTCTTCGCCATGGCGGTCTGCCTGCTGGCGGCCCTGGTCCTCCTGGCCAACCCGGGGGACCGGGCAGGACAGTATGAGGGGGTCGCCCTGACCCAGGGAAGCCTCATCAAGGACAACACCGTCACCCCCCTGTCCGACGACCTGCGCAACGACCTGGTGGATATCCTCCACGACTACGGCCACACCCAGTACGAGAACATCGACACCGTGGAGCTGGCGGACAACACCATCCGCCTGACCAACGCCAACGAGGGCACCATTTTCTTCTTCCACCCGAACACCCTCACCCTGGTGCGGGTGAACCACGACGGCTACTCCGACATCCGGAAAAAGGCCATGATGGACGAAGCCCTGGGGGAGGACCCGGACTTTATCGCCTGGATGAAGGACATGGAACTCTACCAAGAGACCGGCCGGGCGGAAGAGCTTCTGGCCATGCAGACCCCCTATGTGGGGGATGCCTCCGCTGTGGGTGAGCTCATCCAGGCCCTTGGTATTCCTGACGTGGTAGGAGCCTATGGCTACATGATGGAGCTCCAGACCACCACGGAGCCCTACGGGATCCTTCTGAACTTTGAGCGCGGCCCCATGCTTCAGGATCAGGACCAGGCCTTCTTCCACTACATGGGCTATGCAGGCCGGTGCCTGCTGGCTC
>JAFXCU010000026.1 GCA_017521345.1 Ruminiclostridium sp.
CTCCCTCCACAGGAGAAAAGCCGCTGGCGGTGTCGATGATGAGGTTGCCGTTTTCATCGGGAATGCGGGCATAGGCGCCGCCGGGGACCACCAGGGTCAGGATGTAAGAGGCCACCATCAGCACAAAGATGACCACAATGGCCGTGATAAAGGACCGGGTGCTGATGTTCAGCCCCTTTTGTTTCTGTTCGCTCATAGGGCAGCCTCCTTGATAATATAATGGTAGAAGTCCACAGCAGGGGCCAGGGCAGAGAGATCCACATTTTCGTCGATGCCGTGGATGCTGTCCAGCTGTTGGTCACTGATCAGGAAGGGGGTAAACCGCAGGCAGTGGTCGCAGACCCGGCTCAAAAACCGGCTGTCGCTGGCCCCAGTCATCACATAGGGGGAGGTCTTTACCCCGGGAAACACGGCGGTCACCGCCCGTTCCACCAGACGGAAGACGTCGCTGTTATGATCGGACAAGGGCGACGGGAACCCCGGGTCCAAAACCTGGGTCTCAATGTCGAACTGCTTGGCCAGGTTGGAAATGACTTTGATGCTGTCCGGTCCTCCCTGGTGGTGGGAGTAGCGCATATTGCCGATGACCCAGGCCTCCTGGGGCAGAACGTTGGTCCCCTGGGAGCCAGAGGCCATGGTGAAGGCGATGGTGGTTTTCAGCATGGCGTTGGCCGTACCGGACACCATGGGCATCACCTTTTTCAGCAGTCCCCCAAAGAAGGAAGAATGGCCCAAGATGAGCTTCATGGGGCCGGACATGGAGGTGGACAGACAGGAAAACATGGCGTGGATGGTGGGAGAAATTTCCGCCCGGAAGAGGTTGGACTTCTCCACCGCCGCCATGAACTTGCCCAGGCGGACCAGCGGGGTGTCCTTCCCCGGTGTGGAGGCATGACCGCCGTTGGACCGGGCGATGAACTTCAGGTCTGCGCAGCCCTTCTCCCCCACGCCCACCATGGCGAAGGTTCCCTTGGCTCCGCCGATGGGCTCGGTGAGGATCATGCCCCCCTCATCCAGGACCATGGCAAAACGAATGCCCCGGTCCTGAAGGACCTGGGAAATATGGTCGCCGCCGGAGCCGTCCTGCTCTTCCGTACAGGTAGACAGGAAATAGATGTCTTGGTTGGGGACGAACCCCTCCCCTGCCAGGTCGTCAGCTGCCCGGAGCATGGCCCACAGGCCGCCCTTGGTGTCCAGGGTGCCCCGACCCCAGAGCTTGCCGTCGGCAATGGTTCCGGAGAAGGGCGGATGGGTCCACTGACCAGGGGCCTCCACCACATCGTGGTGGTTCATCAGGAGGATGGGCAGACCTTCCCCACTTCCCTTCCAGCGAAGGAGAAAGCTGCCGTCGAAATCCTCATAGGTGCAGACGGCAAAGAGATGGGGAAAGAGTTCCCGAAGCAGATCATGGAATTGATAAAACTTTGCTTTGTCAGGCTGGTCCGGGGTGGAGATGGTCTCTATTTGGATCATCCGGGCCAGCTCAGCTGCATATGGTTCAGTGCGTGGGTCCAGCATAGGGATCCCTCATTTCTTATGTATATTCGAATTATTATACCGTGTAATACAGGGATAGTCAACGAAATCCCCTCGGCGAGCGCCGAGGGGACAAACTTACTGTTTCCGGCCTTCTTCTGCACAGCCTAAACTGTGGCGGAGGTGTTCCCCAATGAGCATCAGCTCACCAGGAGTGGAGATCTCCGCCTTGGAACGGTGGATAAAGGCCTGGACCTTTGGAGGCAGGCTGTTAAAATAGGCCTCCATCTGAGGATTTTCATACTTCATATTCATCACCCGGGTGTAGTCTGCCCACGTGGGAGTTGCGTATTCCTGCCGATTCCTGTATACTGAAAACAAATATCAATAGGAGGGATCACCTCATGAAAAAGAAGCTTTCTTCCCTGTTCCTTGCCTTGCTGTCCCTGTTCATGGTGTTTACCATGGCGGCCTGCGGCCCGGACGACATGGCCGTAGTCATGACCACCACTGACACGGACACTGCCCAGGCTGAACTGGACCCCAATGGCTCCTACACCACCAAAGAGGACGTGGCCCTGTACATCCACCTCTACGGCTGTCTGCCGGACAACTTCATGACCAAGGATGAAGCCCGTGACCTGGGCTGGGAGGGCGGCTCCCTGGAGCCCTACGCCCCCGGCATGTGCATCGGCGGCGACTACTTTGGCAACTATGAGGGTCTGCTTCCCGAGGACCGGGACTACACCGAGTGCGACATTGACACCCTGGGGGCAAACAGCCGGGGCCCTAAGCGTATCGTCTTCTCCGATGACGGCCTGATCTATTACACCCCTGACCACTACGAATCCTTCGAACTGCTCTACGGGGAGGAATGACCATGAAAGTCGTCATTCTGGACGGGACCACTGCCCCCACCAAGGAGGCTCTCCACCAGCATCTGGCCCGGGAACTGGCCTTCCCTGACTGGTACGGCGGGAACCTGGACGCCCTCTACGACTGCCTGACTTCTGTTTCGGAAGAGGTCACCATCACCCTGGATGAAACCGCTCTGACGGAATCTCTGGGTTCCTACGCCCAGCGGGTGGGGAAGGTATTGACCCGTGTTGCAGAAAATAACTCAAACATTCAACTAAATATCCAATGACAACGAAGCCCCGGCTCATTGAGCCGGGGCTTTGCCATTTCAAGATCATGTCACTTTACAAAACGGGCCAAGCCTCCCTCTTAGAGGGAGGTGCCCCGAAGGGGCGGAGGGAGTACCATCGGCAGGAGACTCCCTCAGTCAGTGCTACGCACTGCCAGCTCCCTCGGAGAGGGAGCCTTGGATGGCGTGCAACACAGAGTTCATTTATTTCAAATGGGTATTCACATAATCCTCTCTGATCTTCTCGGGTACCAGGTTGCCGCCGGTGGCCCAGAGGATGTGAGAAGCCTGGGGCATCTTGTCGGTCAGGCCGTGCTGTTCCAGGTAGGCCCGAGTCTCGGGGTACTGATTCAGCATCACAGGCCCCTGGAAAGCCGCACAGGCGCTGGGCTCGATGAAGATCTCCTCGGTCTCCAGCAGGTCCCGCATGTAATCATAGAGTTTGCCGTCCCGGAGGGTGAACTCACCGCTGAGAATGGGCACCATCACCCGGCCCACAAAGCCGGAGGCACGGCCCACGGCCAGGCCGTCAGCGTGGGTGAGGCCAGTGAGGCCGATGTCCTGGACGGAGATTGCATTCTGCAGGCCGGTGGCCATACCCAGGACCATACAAGGGGCCTGAGTGGGCTCCACAAAGAAGGTGTGGACGTTGGTGCCAAAAACCTGACGCAGACCGAAGGCCACGCCTCCGGGGGCGCCGCCCACGCCGCAGGGGATGTAGACAAAAAGGGGGTGGTCGGCATCCACCGTCACCTTCTGCTCCTCCAGCTGGCTCACCAGACGCTTGGCCGCCACGGCATAACCCATAAAGAGATTCTTGGAGTTCTCGTCGTCCACAAAGTAGCTCTTGGGGTTGGCATCGGAGCTGGCTCTGCCCTGCTTCACCGCCTCGCTGTAATCGGACTCATACTCCATGACGGTGACACCGTGCTGGCGGAGGAGGTCCTTCTTCCACTGCTTGGCGTCGGCGGACATATGGACGATGACCTCATAACCCACAGCGGCGCTCATGATGCCGATACTCAGGCCCAGGTTGCCGGTGGAACCCACCTGGACCGTAAACTGGGTGAAGAACGCCCGGGCTTCCGGGGTGGCCAGTTTGGTGTAGTCGTCATCATAACCGGACAGGAGTCCATGCTCCAGGGCCAGCTCCTCGGTGTGTTTCAGGACCTCGTAAATGCCGCCCCGGGCCTTCACAGAGCCGGCAATGGCCAGGTGGCTGTCCTGCTTCAGCAGGAGTCTGCCCTGGATGCCGCTGCCGTACTTCTCGTTGAAGCGGGCCTGAAGGTTGGGCACCGGAGTCAGGACGGACTCAATGATGCCGAGGCTTTCCTGGGTCTCCAGAAAGCAGGCCATGATGAAGGGGGCAAACCGGGCCAGCCGGGCCTCTGCGTCGTCAATATCCGCCATGGACAGGCCAAAGCCCTCCAGGGCAGCCGGGTCCTCGGTGCGGTCCGGGTTGACCCAGACCAATTCTTTTTCCTCCCGCAGGTCTTTGACGATGGGATATTTCTTCTCCAGTTCCAGCATAGTGCCAGCCCCTTTCCATTGATTTCTTGCCCCTATCATAGCACGAAGAAAATACGATGTCACTGGTTTTCTGCACATACTTTTCCCCTCCCTGCATATACTGGGCTGTATATTCCTTTTTCAGAGAGGAGGCCCTTTTATGGCAGAACCCAATACCATATCCCTTCCGCCGGTCCCGCCCCCTGCCCCCCAGGATCTGGACGACCTCATTTTCCGCTGGGAAGCCGATCTGCCCAAAGTCAGTGACCGCTGACCGGGACAATCGTCGGTTTCCCGGCGTTTTTTCCCTTTACAGAAGGGAGAAAATCAGATATAATGATATGGCTAATGCTTTACTATAATATACTATTCAGAATGTGAGTGATCGTAAGATGCTTCAATTTGACGAATATAAGGTCAAACTCAATAACCTTCTCCCCCAGCTGGACGATCTGGAGCAGGCCCTGAACCTGGAGGCCACCGCCCGTGAGGTGGACTTCCTGGAGCACCAGTGTGCTGCCGACGGCTTCTGGGACAACCCCGAAAACTCCCAGAAGGTCCTGCAGAAGTTAAAGCAGCTGAAGGACAAGCTGGAGTCTCAGGAAAAGCGCCGTGCCGCCTGGGATGACATGATGGTCATGTGCGAAATGGGCAACGAGGAAGAGGACGAGTCCTTCCTGCCTGAGCTGGAGGCTGAGTATGCCGCCCTCATTGAGAACATGGAGGCCGCCAAGCTCCAGACCCTGCTCACCGGCGAGTACGACAACTCCAACGCCATCCTGGCCTTCCATGCAGGCGCAGGCGGCACCGAGGCCCAGGACTGGACCCAGATGCTGTATCGTATGTACACCCACTGGGCAGAATCCCACGGCTTTACCTACAAGATCATGGACTACCAGGAGGGCGACGAAGCCGGCCTGAAGTCCGCCACCATTATGATCGAGGGCGAGAACGCCTACGGCTACCTCCGTGGTGAGCACGGTGTCCATCGTCTGGTCCGTGTCTCCCCCTTCGACGCCAACGCCCGCCGTCAGACCTCCTTCGCATCCGTGGAAGTCATGCCCGACCTGCCCGATGACGTGGAGGTGGACATCCGTCCTGAGGACATTGAGATGCAGGTCTACCGCGCCAGCGGCGCCGGCGGCCAGCACGTCAA
>JAFXCU010000004.1 GCA_017521345.1 Ruminiclostridium sp.
CAGGACTCTCTGCATGGCTAAAGTGACACACTTGCAAATAATCGTTAAGAAACGGATACAAAATGGTATCAGCCTCCAGAAACCTGCAAAAAAATGACCTGTCCGGGAAAGGGGACAGGTCATTTTGGTCATTATGCGGGGCGGACCACCATGCGCTTGATCTCGCCGTCATCACTGAACTCCTGGATGGTGGCGATGGCACGGATGTGGTAGCCGTTGTAGATGGCGTAGTAGTATGCCTGGGTGTCGCTGACGATCTGGGGATCGGTGATCTCGAACTTGCGGAACAGGAACTGGTTCCGGAAGAACATGTCGATGCCCTCAGGGCCGTAGGCGTGGATCAGGGGGCGGCCCGAATCCTTGGGGCAGTAGTCCACAAAGATGGAGGTCTCAGAGAAGATCTTGCTCAGGGCCACGGAGTCCCGGTTGACCATAGCGTTTACATATTGTCTGATCAAAGTCATGGGTTCGCCTCCTTAATAAACCTTTTCGGAATTGAGCAGGGCATCGGTGCCGCCGTCCACGAACATCACGTTGCCGTTAACGCCGTGGGCCAGGGGGGAGACCAGGAAGACGATGACGTTGGCGATGTCTTCCGGCTGCATCAGATCATCGGTGCCGTAGTTGGTGGGGATGGGCAGGGCGGCCAGAGCGGCCTTGGCGTTGTCGCCCATGGTGGCGGTCATGGGGGTGGAGACGTTGCCGGGGGCGACGGTGTTGATGCGCACGCCGTTGGCAGCCCAGGAAGCGGAGACACGGCGGACCCAGCGAGCCAGGGCATACTTGGTGGTGACGTAGATGCTGTTGCCCACGGAGAGGTTGGAGTCATCGAACTTCTCGATGATCTTCAGGATGCGCTCCTCGTTGATGGGCTTGGTCTGGCTGTAGTTGAGCATGTCCGCAATGTCGGGGCGGGCAGCGCCCTGGGAAATGGTGTTGGAAGAAGTGACCACGCAGCTGCCCTTCTTCTTCCGCAGCAGGTCAAACAGGCCGTGGGCCAGGTTGACCGCGCCGAAGTAGTTCAGGCTGATGATGAGCTTCAGGTTGCCGCAGGCACCGGAGACGCCGGCGTTGCAGCACAGGCCGTCAATGCCGTCAGGGTACATCTCGTGGACGGTGTTGATCACATGGTCACGGCCCTCCTGGGTGGCCAGGTTGGCGCAGATGTCTGCGTCCTTCAGGTCAACGTTGATGACTTCATGGCCCTGGCTGCGCAGGATCTCAACGGTCTTGCCGCCGATGCCGCCGGAGCCGCCGGTTACGATATAAACTCCCATAGTACAAAACCTCCTTGGATGTGTCTTTCTTTTCTTTGACTCTATTATCCACAAATCCTGCAAGAAAGAAAGTGACGGAATCACCGAAAAAACTTTCACAAGAAGAATCTTTTTTGTATATGAGGGTGTTTGCACAATATCTTGTGCCAGAGCGGGAGGCTTGGTTGGGTGAAATGCCGGTGACAGGTGGAAAGGAATGAATAACAAAATGTTGAATCTTGCAAAAAGTGGCAAAAAGGAGGGGGCGGACAGGCAGAAGAAGGGGGAACCCGGCGAAAAAATGCAGGAAAGGGCGAAAGTTTTCCTTGAATTCTGGGGGAAAGGATGGTAAACTGCAACCGACAATTTAATAATGGGAGATGCAAATTTTGTTGTAACGCCGCAAACACTGCGGCGGAAGGAGAAGTACATGAAAAAGCGTATTTTCGCACTTTTCCTGTCGGCCCTGCTCCTGTCTACTGTACTCTGCGCCTGCGGAGACGGCAAGACCGAAGAGGAAGCAAGCGGGTTCGGCAGCGACGGAACGAGCTCTTCCGGAGAGCCCGTCACCGGCGGTGAGCTGGTTGTCGGTATCTCTCAGGACCTGGGAGACAGTCTTGACCCGTATCAGATGGTAGCGGCAGGAACTAAAGAGGTCTTATTCAACGTGTATGAAGGTCTTGTCAAGCCCGATTCCAGCGGCAACTATGTGCCCGCTGTTGCTTCCGACTACACCGTGTCGGAGGATGGCCTGACCTACACCTTTACTCTGCGCGAGAACGTGCTGTTCCACAATGGGGACACTGTGACCGCAGAGGACGTTCTTTATTCCTTTGAAACCTGCGCTGCAACATCCGTCGAGGCGGATCTGGTTGCAGCGCTTTCTGCTGTCCAGAACATTTCCGCAGAGGGCGATCAGGTGGTCATCACCCTGAACGAGCCCAACGCAGCCTTCATCTGCCATGTGGGCATGGTCTACATCGTCCCTGCTGACTATGCAGATCAGGCAACCGCACCTGTGGGCACCGGCCCCTTCCAGTTCGTCTCCCGCTCCGTGCAGGAGAGCCTGGTGGTGGAGAAGTTTGCCGACTACTGGGGCGACGCCGCTTACCTGGACAAGATCACCTTTAAGATCTTTGAGGACCCCAACGCCCTCATGTCCGCTCTGAGCGCAGGCTCCGTTGACATGGCAAACCATCTGACCATCGACCAGGTGGATGCCATCGGCGGCGACTTCACCTGCCTGGAAGGCACCATGAACCTGGTCCAGGCCCTGTACCTGAACAACGCTGTGGAGCCCTTCAACAATGAGCTGGTCCGTCAGGCCATGAACCATGCTGTGAATGTGGATGACATCCTGGAGCTGACTGCTGCCGGTTACGGTGCAAAGCTGGGCACCTCCATCTACCCCGCATTCAGCAAGTACTTCGATGAGAGCCTGGTGGGCTACTATGAGTACGACGTGGAGAAGGCAAAGTCCCTGCTGGCTGAGGCCGGTTATCCCGATGGCTTCACCATGGAGATCACCATCCCCTCCAACTACACCCCCCACATGAACGTGGGTCAGGTCATCGCAGAGCAGCTGGCCCAGGTGGGCATCCAGGCCAAGATCGTCCCCATCGAGTGGGAGACCTGGCTGACCGATGTCTATGCCGGCCGCAACTTTGAGGGTACCGTCATTGGCTTTACCGCCAACACCCTGTACGCCGGCGCCCTGCTCAACCGCTTCATCAGCGACAACGAGAGCAACATGATCGGCTACAACAACCCCGAGTATGACGCTCTCATGGCTCAGGCAGCCGCTTCCACCGACGATGAGGAGCAGACCGCTCTGTATAAGGAGGCAGCCGCCCTGCTGACCACCACCGCAGCCAATGTCTATGTTCAGGACATGGCAGACTTCATGCTGGTCAAGCCCAACGTGGAGGGCTATGTGTTCTATCCCATGTATGTGATGGACCTGGCCACCGTTCACTACGTCCAGTGAGCAAACCCTTGCATTAAAACCGTAAGCCCAAATTAACTGAAAGAGAAAGGAGGGCGGGAAGATGAAATATATCCTGCGTAAACTGACCACTCTCATTATTACATTGTTCATTGTTTCCCTTCTCGCCTTCCTGGCCTTTCAGGTGATCCCGGGCTCCCCGGCCACCAGTATGCTGGGCACCAATGCAACCCCCGAGAAAATCGCCGCCCTGGAACACGAGCTGGGCTTTGACCAGCCCGTGCTGATCCGGTACGGCAACTGGCTGGCAGACTTCGTCCGGGGCGATTGGGGCACCTCCTACAGCTACAGCCTGCCTGTGCAGGACATGGTCATGGAGAAGCTCCCCGCTACGCTGACCCTGGCCCTGCTGGCATTTTTGATCGTGGTGGCGGCCTCCTTCCCGCTGGGTATCTTCCTGGCCAAGCGGGAGGGCGGAAAGCTGGACCGTGCCATGACCGTCATCAATCAGGTCTGCATGTCCATCCCCCCGGTGTTCGTGGGCATCCTGCTGTGCTTTGTTTTCGGCATCACCCTGAAGGTCTTTGTGCCCGGCGGGTTCGTGACCTTCAGCGAGGACCCGGTATCCTTCCTTATTTATATGATCTTCCCGGCCCTGTCCGTGGCCCTGTCCCGTGTGGCCATGACCGTGAAGATGCTTCGCTCTTCCATCCTGGATGAGATGAACAAGGACTACATCCGCACCGCCTTCAGCCGGGGCCGCACCCGTGCCGACGCCCTGAAGAAGCACGCCCTGCGCAATGCCATCATCCCGGTCATTGCCTTCCTGGCGGTCACTGCCGCCGAGCTGGTGGCGGGCACCATCGTGGTGGAGCAGGTCTTTGCCGTTCCCGGCATCGGCCGTCTGCTTCTGGCCTCCATCAGCTCCAGAGACTTCCCTGTGGCCCAGGCCATCGTGGTCCTGCTGGCTGCCTGGGTGGTCATCGTGAACTTTATTGCGGACATCCTGTATCAGTACATGGATCCTCGCATCCGCATCCAGTAAACAGACTTTTGGAATGGATATTCTGCCCATTCCAAAAGTGAAGAGTTGCGGCCCGACCCGCGCCTGCCAAGCAGGCACTCCCGGGCCGAGAAGAGTTTTTTGCCCGGCACATGTCCGTGCAAAAAACAGATTTGATTTTATTTCGCCATCTGCGGATGGCGAAACTCTACGAGGTTTATTACGCAGAGGGGAGGGACGAAGGTGAATATCTTTTCCATGAAAAGCCGGAAAGAACGCCCGGATTCCTTGGAGCATAAAGACAGCCCCAACTATTATTGGAATATTGGTATGGCCATTTCTGTTTTGATGATGGCACTCATTCTGGTGGGATATGTCTGGACTCCCTACAGCACCACCGAAATGTCCGGCCGGGAAAAGTTCCTGTCTCCCTGCCTGACCCATCCCCTGGGTACGGACAATTTCGGCCGTGACCTGCTCTCCAGAATCATGGAGGGCGCGGGTAGCACCTTCCTCATTGCCCTGTGCGTGATCCTCATTGGCGGCATCATCGGCACCATCATCGGCTGCCTCACCGGCTACTTCGGCGGCATGGCCGACGTGGTCCTCATGCGAGTCTGCGACTCCATCACCGCCTTCCCCAGCATCCTGCTGGCCTTGGTCCTCATTGCTGTCATCGGCATGGGCAAGTACCAGATCATCCTGATTTTAGGCATCCTCTTCATCCCCTCCTTCGCCCGTGTGGTGCGAGGTGAGGTGGCCAAGCAGAAGACCCTGAACTACGTCCAGGCTGCCCGTCTCATGGGGGCCAGCCATATGCGTGTGATTTTCCTGCATATCCTGCCCAACACCATCCAGGTGCTGCTGCCCATCCTCACCATCGGCTTCAACAACGCTGTCCTGGCTGAGGCCAGCATGAGCTACCTGGGCGTGGGCGTGCTGCCTCCGGACGCCTCCCTGGGCCGTATGCTGTCCGAGTCCCAGACCTATCTGGCCAAGGCCCCCTGGTACGCCCTGTTCACCGGTCTGGCCATCGTGCTGATGATCCTGGGCCCCAGCCTTCTGATGGAAGGCTACCAGCAGAAGAAGCGCAAGGGCTGAGGGAAAGGAGGACCCTATGTTACACATTCAGGATCTGCGGATCCATTTCCGTGACGCCGCCCCCGGCAAGGACGCTGTGAAGGGGATCTCCCTGGACATGGCAGAGGGGGAGATCTTAGGTCTCGTGGGCGAGTCCGGCTCCGGCAAGACGGTCACTGCCATGGCCCTGTCCAGCCTGCTGAGCAACGCCAAGACTGAGATGACCGGCAAGATCATCTTCAACGGCAAGGATATGTTCAGCGCCAGCCGGGAAGAGCTCCGTGCCATGCGGGGCCGGGACATCTGCGTGGTCTTCCAGGAGCCCATGACCTCCATGGACCCTGTCATGCGGATCGGCCCTCAGATCGAGGAGTCCCTTCTCATCCACACCGACCTCTCCGCCCAGGAGCGGAAGGCCAAGGCCCTCCAGGCCATGGCAGACGCCGAGCTGCCGAACCCGGAGCAGGTCTATCAGAAATATCCCCATGAACTTTCCGGCGGCATGCTCCAGCGGTGCATGATCGCCGCCGCCATCATCTCCGAGCCCAAGCTCCTCATCTGCGACGAGCCCACCACCGCCCTGGACGTGACCATTCAGGAGGGCATCCTGGCCCTGCTGAAGAAGATCAACCGGGAAAAGGGCACGGGCATCCTGTTCATCTCCCACAACCTCCACGTGGTCCGCAAGCTGTGCACCCGGGTGGCGGTCATGTGCCGGGGTGAACTCATCGAGGAGGGACCTGTGGACGAGGTTTTCCTGAACCCCCAGCAGGACTACACCAAGCGGCTCATCGCCGCCATCCCCACCAGACGGAAACGAGGGTGAGACCATGGAGCCTATCCTGGAAATCAAAAACCTGAACAGCTTCTACCGCCAGGGCGGCAGTGCCTTCTCCAAGGGCAAGACCGTCCAGGTGTTAAAGAACGTCAACCTGACCATCGGCCAGGGGGAAGTCCTGGGCCTGGTGGGCGAGTCCGGCTCCGGTAAGTCCACCCTGGCCAAGTCCATCCTGGGCATGACCGAGTACGAGGGCCTCATCGTCCACCACTCCCGCCGCCCTCAGATGGTCTTTCAGGACCCCTACTCCTCCCTGAACCCCGCCTTCACCATCCGGCGGATCGTGGAGGAGCCCCTGCGGATCTTTGGCAAATACTCCCCCCAGGAGCGCAAGCAGCGGGTGGAGGAGATGCTGGACGCTGTGGGTCTGGGCCCTGAGTTCTATGACCGGAAGCCTCATCAGCTCTCCGGCGGTCAGCGCCAGCGTGTGTCCATTGCCGCCGCCATGATCTCCAAGCCCAAGTTAGTCATTCTGGACGAGGCGGTCTCCGCTCTGGACGTGACCATCCAGGACCAGATCCTGGACCTGCTCATGAAGCTCCGACGGGAGTTTGGCCTGAGCTACCTCTTTATCTCCCACGACCTGAACGTGGTCTACCAGTGCTGCGACCGGGTCATCGTCATGCAGAAGGGCGAGATCGTGGAGGAGAACACCGTGGACGGCATCTTCGACAATCCCGTCCACCCCTATACCAAGCAGCTGCTGAAGGCAGCCGAATAATGACGATTCAGCCCTCCGGTTTTCCGGAGGGCTTTTTCTCTTGCGTGGGTGGCGTTCTTATTGTAAAATGGGAGAGAAAAGAGGCTGCGGGGCAGAGGCTCCGCATTTTAAGGTAGAGGAGAGATGTTTCATGAATCCCATTTGGAAGCGGCTGACCGCTCTGGGTCTGACCGTCTGTTTGTCCCTGCCCATCTTGGCGATGCCTGCCCAGGCAACCCAGGCAGAGGAGCAGGAGGCCCAGGAGGAAGTCCTGGTGACCGCAGCAGAGGAAGAAACCGTTCTGCCGGAGGCGGCTGCCGAAGAGGAGGAAATGGCCCAGGAGGCCGTTCCGGCCCGTGCCCCTGTCCTGCGTCAGGACCATGTGATGTATATGCAGGGCTTCCCCGAGGGCGATTTTAGGCCCGAGGACCAGTTGACCCGCGCCCAGGCCGCCCAGGTGGTCTACCGCCTGTTGGCAAACCCCGACAGCGGCTACGGCACCTGTGCCTACCAGGATGTCCCTGCCTGGGAGTGGTATGCCAAGCCCGTCACCGCCCTGTGCAAGCTGGGACTCTTTAACAATGGGTATTCCTTCCGCCCCAACGATATCATCACCCGTGCTGAGTTCGTGGACCTGCTGGTCCGCCTGCGTCCCGATGCTTATGGCACCGCATCCTTCCCAGATGTCCCTGCCTGGCACTGGGCGGCCGACGCCATTGGCGCAGCTGTTTCCCTGGGGTGGATCCAGGGATATCCTGAAGGGACCTTTGGCCCTGACAGGGGTCTGACCCGTGCCGAAGCCTGCACAGTCATCAACCGTATGGCAGAACGAACCGGTGACACTGCCCTGGCAGAGAAGGTCATCGGCCTGGGGCTGTACACCGACGTGACCACTGGCCACTGGGCCTGGCAGACCATTGCAGAGGCATCCGTTTCCCATGAGGGGATGGAGTATTTTGGATATGAGTACTGGCTGGGCGTGGATCTGGCAGCCCTGACCTTCACCCCCGGCGTCCACACCGTGGATGGGGATCTGTACTATGTGGACCGCTTCGGGCAGATGGTGACCAACGAAACGGTGGGTGCCTATGTGGCCGATGAGACCGGTGCCCTGATGCAGATCTACAGCGGCTACCAGATGCCCAACGTCCCTTACTTCAGCCAGATCGACAACCTGTATGCCTGGGTTGGCTGCGAGTCTGTGGCCACCTTCACCGGCCTGCGGGCCCTGGGCTACGCCCAGGATGTGGAGCTGCGGACCTTTGTTACCGACCAGCCCCGTTCCCCCACCACCGACCCGGAAAAGGGCTTCGTGGGGGATCCCTTCGTAGCGGATAAGGAGAAGAAGACCCGCACCACCATCTACCCTGCCAAGCTGGCGGAGTACACCAACAGCTACTGTAATGGAGAGACTCCGGCCGCTGATTTCCGAGGGGCCACCATTGAGGAACTTCAGCAGGAACTGCTGGCTGGTAACTGTGTGGTGGGCTACATGACCCTGTGGTGGAAGAAGCCGATCTATTGGGAGTATACCATCGAGGGGTCCGTCCAGTGGCTGGTGAGCAACAACCACGCCGTCCTGGTGTGCGGCTATGACCCGGTGAAGGGATACTTCATCTCCGATCCTTATAACTACTACAACACAGGCGAAGTCCACCAGTACTGGGAGCCTGCCGATGTGTTTGAACCCATCTGGAATGAGCGAATGGTCGGTATGGCCATGAGACACTGAGAAAAACCTGAAAAAAGGCCTGACAACATGGTTGTCGGGCCTTTTCATGCCTGGATATCAATGCTATACTGGAGCCAGATTCACACACGATAGGAGGACTCCCCATGAAGTATTACATTCTGAACGGCACCTTCCGTCCCGACCGTCCCGAGGGTCCCGCCTTCAAGGAAGCACTGGATGCCCACCATGCCTATCTGAACCCCATGGTGGCCAGCGGCAAGATCCTGGTCTCCGGTCCCAAGCCCGGCGGCGGCGGGATCATGCTCCTGAAGGCCGAGGACATGGCAGAGGTCCAGGCCCTCATCGATAACGACCCCTTCGTGGTCCGTGGGGTCCAGACCTATGAGGTCACCGAGTTCATGGCATTCAACGTCCAGCCCGAAGTGAAGGCCTGGTTCGGGAAATAAAATGAAGTTGGGCAGAAGCCCAATGAAGCGGACCTGCGGCCCATGAAGTGCGGCTTGCAGCCCCATGAAGCTGCCCCTTTGGGGCAGTTGTGGTGTCCCTGCGGGACCATTGAAATGAAAAAAGCGAGCTGCATGGCAGCTCGCCTTTTTGCTTATCGGATATGTCCGTTTCCGGTGATGACGTACTTGTAGCTGGTCAGCTCCTCCAGACCCATGGGGCCCCGGGCGTGGAGCTTCTGGGTGGAGATGCCCATCTCACAGCCCAGGCCGAACTGGCCGCCGTCGGTGAACCGGGTGGAGGCGTTCACGTAGACGGCTGCGCTGTCCACCAGGCGGGTGAAGAGGGCGGCGGCCTCCTTGTCCTCGGTGATGATGGCCTCGCTGTGGCCGGTGGAGTGGGCGTTGATGTGGGCGATGGCCTCCTGGACGTTCTCCACCACGCCCACAGCCAGGATGTAGTCCAGGAACTCGGTGTCGAAGTCGTCGTAGCTGGCGGGGATGCCGGGCATGATCTCCAGGGCTCTGGGGTCCAGACGGAGCTCTACGGGCTCCACACCGGCCTCAAAGCGCTCCCTGCCCAGCTTCTGGCGGATCATGGGCAGGAAGTCCTGGGCCACGTCCTTGCTCACCAGGCAGACCTCACAGGCGTTGCACACGGAAGGCCGGCTGGTCTTGGCGTTGTTCAGGATGGTGATGGCCTTGTCCAGGTCGGCCTTGCCGTCCACGTAGATGTGGCAGATGCCGGTGCCCGTCTGGATGCAGGGGACCTTGGCGCTGTTCACCACGGTCTGAATGAGGGAGGCGCCTCCTCTGGGGATGAGCAGGTCGATGTAGCCCACGGCCTGCATGAGTTCGTTGGCGCTGTCCCGGCTGGTGTTTTCCACCAGGCTCACCAGGGCCTTGGGGAGGTTATGCTTCTCCAGAGCCTTGTGGAGGGCGGCCACGATGGCGGTGTTGGAGTGGATGGACTCCTTGCCGCCCCGGAGGACGCAGACGCTGCCTGCCTGGAAGGTCAGGCTGGCGGCATCAGAGGTCACGTTGGGCCGGGATTCGTAGATGATGGCGATGACGCCCAGGGGGACGGAGACCTTGCTCACCTCCAGGCCGTTGGGCAGGGTGTGGGTGGAGAGGGTCCGGCCCACCGGGTCGGGCAGGCCGGCCACCTCCAGGATGCCCTTGGCCATGTCCTGGATGCGGCCCTCGGTGAGGCGCAGGCGGTCCTGCATCACCGGGGCGATGGTGTCCTGGGCGGCCTCCAGGTCCATGGCGTTGGCAGCCAGGATGGCCTGGGTGTCTTCCAGGAGGCAGTCGGCCATGGTCCGCAGAACGGCCTTCTTCTCTTCCGTGGTGAGACCTGCCAGGGCGGACTTGGCGGCCCGGGCCTCCTCCAGGAGGGGGCGGGTGATCATCAGGTCGGAGGGGTCAGGGGCGAAATCGCTCTTGCCCTTGGGGGGCTCGTAGCCCTCGTAGATGGGGGGCGGATAGCAGCTGTCATCAAAGGGGGGCATGTTGCGGTCAAAGTACATGGTTCAGCCTCTCTTTCCGCGGAAGCGGCTGCCCACGGGCTTGCCCTCCGCAATGTCATACAGGATCGCAGGGTCGGCTCCGTTGGCAATGACCATGTCGCAGCCGGAATTGACACAGATGGATGCCGCCTGGAGCTTGGTGGTCATGCCGCCGGTGCCCAGGCCGGACCCGGCTCCTCCGGCCAGGTCCCAGAGGTCCCGGGTGATCTCGGGGATCTCGGCAATGAGGGTGGCCTCGGGATGGGTGTGGGGGTCGGCGGTGTACAGGCCGTCGATATCCGACAGGAGGATCAGCAGGTCGGCCTCCATGCTGACCGCCACGATGGCGCCCAGGGTGTCGTTGTCGCCGATGCCCAGCTCCTCGGTGGCCACGGTGTCGTTCTCATTGATGATGGGCAGGGCCTTCAGATCCAGGAGCCGGTGCATGGTGTTCTTGAAGTTCTCGAACCGGTCCGGGTGGTCCACGTCGTAGGCGGTCAGGAGGATCTGGGCCACGGTGTGGTTGTGCTCGGTGAAGAGCTTGTCGTAGGTGTACATGAGCTCACACTGGCCCACAGCGGCGGCGGCCTGCTTGGTGGGGGTGTCCTCGGGGCGATGGGGCAGGGAGAGCTTGCCCACCCCCATGCCGATGGCGCCGGAGGAGACCAGGATGATCTCGTGGCCGGCGTTCTTCAGGTCGCTGAGGACCTTGCACAGCTCCTCCACCCGGCGGATGTTCAAAAGGCCCGTGTGGTGGGCCAGGGTGGAAGTGCCGATCTTTACTACAATGCGCTGGTTTGTCATGATATCCCTTCCTTCTGGGAATATGGAAAAACGGGGATCATCCCCGCTGTTTCTGGTTTGGTGTACCTTTTATTCTACCCCATAGGCCGGGGACTGTCAACGACTGGAATTTTCACGGAAAACCGTTGAGCTATCAACTAAAATGGTTGACGGCTCAACGGTTTTCTGCTATCATGGCCCAGAGGTGTTGACTATGGCAAATTGTGTTGGCAGAGTCCTGACCCGTCTGGCCCGGAAATGCCAGATCGCGGTAGGCAGCGCATTACAGCAGTATAACCTGACGGCGGCAGAGGAACCCTTCCTCATGGCCGTTCTGAACAACGAGGGCTTTACCCAGGAGGAGCTCACCGCCTACATCGGGGTGGACAAGGCTGCGGCCTCCCGCACCGTCCGCGGGCTGGAGGAGAAGGGATTTCTCACCCGGGTCCAGGACCCCAAGGACAAGCGCCAGAACCGGGTCTATCCCACGGAAAAGGCCAAAGAGATCGGTCCCAAGGTCCGCAAGGAGCTGTATAAGATCAACCTTGCCCTCACCGAGTCCCTCGCCAAGGAAGAGGACGACATGGTCTACGCTCTGCTGGAGCGGATCGAAGAGAACTTCAAGCCCTGAGGAGTGTGCACCATGGCAGAGTTTTACACCCGATTTATCAAGGAGACCTTCGGCCCGGACGGAAGACTCCGGGACTGCAGGTATGAGTATCCTGAGAATTTCAACTACGGCTATGACGTGATCGACCCCCTGGGTGAGCTGTACCCCGACCACCTGGCCATGATCTGGCAGAACGACAAGGGGGAGAAGGCCCGGCTGACCTTTGGGGACGTGAAGAGACTGAGCAATCAGACCGCCAACCTGCTGGCCTCCCGGGGCCTGAAGAAGGGGGACACCCTTATGGCCGCCCTGCGGACCCACTGGGAGTACTGGGTGGTGGCCATTGCCGCCCACAAGCTGGGGCTCATCCTGTGCCCGGTGTACTACCGGCTGACCCAGGAGGACTTCGCCCTGCGGATGGAGACCGCCGAGGTCAAGGCGGTCATCTGCTGCCCGGAGGGGGATACCCCCCGGGACATTCTGGCGGCGGCGGAGCAGACCGGCGTGAGCCTCCGCTTCTGCCTGACGGAAGAGGCGGGCTTTGAGGACTTCCATGGGGCCATCGCCGGCCAGCCCGACACCCTGGACCGGGTGGACACCCGCTGGCAGGAGCCCACGATGGTGTACTTCACCTCGGGCACCACAGGCCGGCCCAAGGCCGTCCTCCACAACCACGCCTTCCACCTGTCCCACCACTACGGTTCCCGGTATATGCAGGACGTCCATCTGGGCTCCCGCCACTTTGCCACCGGTGACTCCGGCTGGGAGGTGGTGTCCGGCACCAAATTCTACGGCCAGTGGCTCCACATGGGGACCCTGCTGGTCTTTGACTACGACCGTTTTCCCCCGGACCAGGTCCTGGCCTTCCTGGCTGAGAACAAAGTCACGGGGATCATGGCCCAGCCCACCGTCTACCGCATGATGCTGGACGTGGGCATGGACCGATATGACCTCTCTTCCCTGACCAACTGCGCCGTGGGGGGAGAGAAGCTCCAGGCCGACGTGGCCCAGCGGGTCATGGATCAGATCGGCCAGCCCCTCTACGAGGGCTATGCCCAGTCTGAGACCGGCCTCATTGCCGCCGTGTCCAAGAACATGGGCCGCAAGGAGGGGGCTGTGGGCAAGATCATGCCCAAGTACCACGTGGAGCTGCTGAAAGAGGACGGCACCTTCGCTTCCCCCGGGGAGGAAGGGGAGATCGTCATCGTGGCCGACGGGGGCCGTGCCCCGGAGGGGGTCACCATGGGCTACCTGAAGGACCCGGAGGCCACCGCCAACCTGTGGGACGGCAGCATCTTCCACACCGGCGACCTGGGCACCCGAGATGAGGAGGGCTATCTCTTCTACCGTGGCCGGGCCGACGGCATCATCAAGACCAAGGGGTATCGAGTGAGCCCCATGGAGCTGGAGGAGATCCTGGCCCACCACCCGGCGGTGTATGAGAGCCTGGTGGCCGGTGTCCCGGACAAGGACCTGGGCCAGAAGGTCACCGGCTACATCCGCCTGGCAGAGGGCTATGCGCCCAGTGACGCCCTGGCGGAGGAGATCATGACCTTCCACAACAGCCGCTGCGCAGGCTTCAAAAAGCTGCGGGCCCTCCGTTTTGTAGGTCCCCTGGCCCGGAACGCCAACGGCAAGGTCATTCGCAATCAATTCAAGGAAAACCCGTAAGGAAAGGAGAGAAGGACCATGGCACTGCTGGAACTGAACAATGTGAACGTGTCCTTCTCTTTCGCTGACGGAACATCCTTTTTCGCCCTGAAGGACATGAATCTGTCCGTGGAGCAGGGAGAGCTGGTGGCTCTGGTGGGCCCCTCGGGCTGCGGCAAGACCACCGCCCTGAACGTCCTGGCCGGTCAGGTGGAGCCTGTCTCCGGGCAGGTCCGGCTGGCGGGTGAACCGGTCAAGGGGATGCTCCCCTCGGTGGGGTACATCTCCCAGGCGGACACCCTGCTGCCCTGGCGGACCGTTCCGGACAACGTGGCCCTGGCTATGGAGCTTCGGGGAGTCCCCAAGGGGGAGCGGCGGGAGACCGCCCGGGACCTGATGGCGAAAATGGGCCTGTCCGGCTTTGAGAACAGCTATCCCCGGGAACTCTCCGGCGGCATGAAGAAGCGGGCGGCCATCGCCCGTGTCCTGGCGGTGGACCCGGCCATCCTGATGATGGACGAGCCCTTTGCCCCCCTGGATGCCCTCACCCGCCAAAAACTCCAGGACGACATCCTGGACCTGTGGGAGGCCACTGGCTGCACCATCCTCTATGTGACCCACGACCTCACCGAGGCCATCGCCCTGGGGGACCGGGTGGTCCTTATGGGGGCCCGCCCCGGCCGGGTGGTCAAAGAGTATCCCATCGACCTGCCCCGGCCCCGCCGGGTCATGGACGTAAAGTTTGAACCCCATTTCGCTGAGCTGGAGAAGGCCATCTGGCAGGACCTGAGCGGCGAGATCCAGAGAGGGGAGGGTCAGCGGTGAAGCGAAAACTCTCCCTCATCAGTCCCGGCACCTGGACCCTGGTGGTCCTGGCTCTGGCCATTCTGGCCTGGGAGGCAGGCGCTGCCGCCGGTGCGGTGGACGTCTTTTTCTTCGGCAGTCCCAGCCTGGTCTGGGCGGAGTTCTGTGAGATGGTGGAGAAGGGCTCCATGGCCCGCCACCTGTCCGCCACCCTCCAGGAGGCCGGTCTGGGCCTTCTGATCGGCGGCGTGCTGGGCACTCTGGCCGGTCTGGGCCTGGGCATCCACCCCCGGGTGAGCCGAGCCCTTATGCCCCTCATGACCGGTCTCAACGGCCTGCCCAAGCTGGCCCTGGGCCCCCTCATCATCATCTGGTTTGGCATCGGCCTGGAGTCCAAGGTGCTCATTGCGGTGCTGATGGTCTTTTTCGTCTTTGCCTTCAACCTGTACTCCGGGGTGAACAGCGTGGAGCGGGAGCTCATCATGGCCGTCCGTCTGCTGGGAGGTACCCGGCAGCAGATCCTCCGGAAGGTCATCTGGCCTGCCAGCATCCCCTGGCTCCTGGCCAGCCTGCGGACCGGCCTGGGCCTGTCCATCTCCGGCGCCATCGTGGGTGAGTACCTGGGGGCCGGACGGGGCATGGGATGGTTCATCTCCAACGCCGGCGAGCGGTACGACGTGAACCAGGTCCTGTGCTGTGTGGCCGTCCTGGTGGTCCTGGTGATGCTGCTGGACGGCGTGGTCCGGCTGCTGGAGCGAAAGCTCCTCCATTGGCGGTGAGCCGCATTTCTATGTTCATTACCGCTTTGCGGTGTGATAGAGTATTACAATGAAAAGGAGAACCCAACATGAAGAAGTACATTGCACTGTTTCTGACCCTGGTGCTGTCTCTGGGCATGCTGGCCGGCTGCGGCGGCGAGACCACCGAGCCTGCTGAGGACACCGCCGGTGAGACCGAGCAGGTGGAACAGACCGGCGAGCTGGAAAAGATCGTCATCACCGAGCAGGTCCGTGGCTACCACTGGGCACCCGCTTACCTGGCACAGACCCTGGGCTACTTTGCCGAGGAGGGCCTGGAGGCTGAGTTCCAGACCATCAAGGGCTCTGACGCCACCGTTCCCGTTCTGGCCGGCGAGGCTCAGTTCTGCCTGAAGGGTATTGAGACCGCTCTGATGGTCAACGAGGCCGGTCAGGGCATGAAGATCCTGGCATCCTTCACCCAGAAGTACCCCTACAGCCTCATCGGCGCCAGCGAGGAGTATGCTACCCTGGAGTCCCTGGCAGGTGGCACCGTGGCCGGCGGCCAGAGCGCCAACAGCGGCCCCTACTCCTTCGCCATGGCCTGCATGAACAAGGCTGGTTTGGTTCCTGACACCGACGTCACCGTCATCACCATGGCAAGCTCTGGCTATGCCGCAGCCATCGACGCAGGTGAGCTCCAGGCTGCTGTCTCCGCCAACCCCTGGTCCGCCAAGAAGCTCCAGGAGGCAGGCGGTGTGGTCATCGTGGACGGCACCGACGACGCTGCCATCGAGGAGATCATCGGCTCCGCTACCTATGAGCTGTTCGTTCTGATGGCTTCCGACGAGTACCTGGCTTCCAACCCCGAGACCGTCCAGAAGGTCATGAATGCTGTGGCCAAGGCCATGCAGTGGATGGAGACCGCTACCCCCGAGGAGATCACCGAGATGCTGCTGCCCCTGTTCGAGGGTGCAGACGCTGAGATCCTGTACGATGCCCAGTACGACAAGGAGCGTGGCATCGCCAACTACACCGGCTATCACTCCGAGTCCGGCTTCCAGGCAGGCGTGAACCTGACCAAGCTGGCCGGCGGCATCACCACCGACATGACCGAAGAGCAGATCTATGACGAGTCCTTCCTGGACGCAGCATGGGAAGCTCTGGGTAAGTAATTCCCTGATACAAGAAAAAGGGGCCGTTGCAAAATACAACGCCCCCAGTGATATTGAGCCGATGGCTCAGTGAAATACGCTCGCAGCGTGTGAAATTCGGCCTGCGGCCGAGTGAAATTGCCCTTGCAGGGCAGTTGTGGTGTCCCTTCGGGACCAATTTAACGCATTAGGACCTGTTGCAAATCAATTTGCAGCAGGTCCTTTTTTCGACAGAAAGGGAAGACTGTTTCTTGCATATTAGATAGGGCTGTACTATACTATTGCAGTATGCTGGAAGAAACAGGAGGAGAGATATGGGAATCGGAGAACTCTTTTTATTGGCTGTGGGCCTGTCTATGGATGCCTTCGCCGTGTCCATCTGCAAGGGCCTGGCGGCGGAACGGGTCACCTGGAAAACCGCCTGCATCCCCGGCCTGTGGTTCGGCGGCTTTCAGGGGGGCATGCCCCTGCTGGGTTGGCTCCTGGGCTCCCGGTTCACCGAATACATCGTGGCCGTCGACCACTGGATCGCCTTTGTCCTGCTGGGCATCCTGGGCGTGAATATGCTCAAGGAGGCCTTCAGCGGGGAGGAAGAGGAGGCCGATGGCTCCCTGGGCTTTCGGGTCATGCTGGCCATGGCGGTGGCCACCAGCATCGACGCCCTCACCGTGGGCATCACCTTTGCCTTCCTTCAGGTGAACATCCTCCAGGCGGTGTCCTTCATCGCTGTGGTGACCTTCCTCTTCTCTGCGGCAGGTATGAAGATCGGCAGCCACTTTGGCTCCCGGTTCAAGAGCAAGGCGGAGATCCTGGGGGGCGTGATCCTCATCCTCCTGGGTGTGAAGATCCTTCTGGAGCATCTGGGTTTTCTGGGATAAAAAATATGCCCTGGTCTTTCGACCAGGGCTCTTTTTGCGTTTATTTGCCGATGTAGGTGTAGACAGCGGAGGGACGGCCGCCGGTGGAGTAGTCCACGCCGCCGATGACGCTGTTCTTGTCGATGAGATAGTTCATGTACCGCCGCAGAGTGACTCTGGACAGGGAGACATTCTTGGCGATATCCTCGATGGAGAGCTTCTCGCTCTTGTGTTCCCGCAGGAAGGAGCAGATGATCTCCAGGGTGACGGGATGGATGCCCTTGTCCACGAAGTGGCCGCTGCGCTGGTTCTCGGGGGAGATGACCTTGTCCAGATCCTCCTGGCTGAAGGTCTTTTCTCCGGCAAAGGCCTCCCGGCGGGCAACGAACTTCTGCAGGGCGGTCTGGAAGCGGTTGTAGTCAAAGGGCTTGATGAGGTAATCCGAAACGCCGTAGGAGTAGAGCTCGCTGACGCGGCTGGCCTCGCTGGCGGCGGTGACCATGATGACGTCTGCCAAGATGCCCTCGGCCCGCAGCTTGGTCAGGAAGGTGCGGCCATCCATGACGGGCATATAGTAGTCAAGCATGATCAGGTCCACAGGATTGTTCCGGCAGAATTCCAGGGCATCCTGGCCGTTCTGGAACACACCGGCAATGACCATCTTATTGTTGTGTTCGACATACTGTTTGTCGATCTCGGCGACCATAGGGTCGTCTTCCACGATAATAACTTGATACATAAGCATCCCTCACATTTGTGTGATTTCGAATATAATTATACATGGGAAAAGTGAGAAATGCAATATGTTGTTGAAAAAACTGCAAAAAAACGCGGACAATATGGTCGTTTCCCATGAAAAACCCCGGCGGAACCTGGTTCCGCCGGGGTTTTGGGACAGAATGTCAGATTTGGCGCATAGCTTCCAGGTCCAGGTCGCCGAACATGGACTTCTCCCGATCCTGAGGAGTCAGGCGGTTCCGGGAACCGCTGGTGGCAAAGAACAGGACAAAGCCGATGACCAGGTAGATCACGAAGACGGTGACTGCCTTGGTCCCGGCAAACCAGGGGCTCATGGGGAGCAGTGCCCCCACGAAGTAGATGACCCCGGCGATGGCTGCCCAGTAAGCGATGGGGGTGGCCAGTCGGTAGGGCCGGTTTGCGTTGGGCATGGTCTTGCGGAGCTTCAGCAGGGCCAGGGCGGAGATCATCCAGGACATGATGAAGGCCGTGGCAGAGAAGCAGGTGACGGTGTCAATGGCGTTGTAGCCCAGGAAGGGGCCGATGAAGGACAGCAGGGTGACCACATACAGGCCGTTGATGGCCACGCCGTCTCTCTGAACGGCAAACCAGCCGGGGAGCATCTTGGCCCGGCCCATGGCCATGAGCAGGTTGGCAGAGGCGGTGAAGAAGCCGTTCCAGGTGGTGAAGAGCCCGGCCAGGGCGCCGATGGTGATGAGCCAGTACAGAGCCATGCCGGCGCCGCCCTCGTAGACGAACTTGAACATATTGGCGGCGGCGGGGCGGTCCAGGGTCAAAAACTCCTGCCAGGGGTAGGCGTAGCCGAAGCAGAAGAGCAGGAGGGCGTAGAACACGCAGGCCAGGGCCACGGACATGACCACGGTGGAGCCCACCTTCTTGATGTCGCCGCCGGCGTCCTCCACGCCCTGGGGGATGGTCTCGAAACCTGCCAGGAAGAAGGCGGCGGTGCACAGGATACCAAAGGAGCCGCCGAAGAGGCTGCTGTGGTTGGCCCCTTCCCCAGGGGAGTAGATGGGCTGCAGGTTGTCCATGCTGCCCCCCACCAGTCCGGCGATGGCGCCGATGACCCCGGCAGCCACCAGGAAGACGCACAGGAACTTCTGGAGGAAGGCGGCGGAGGACAGGCCCTTCTTGTTCAGCAGGAACAGGAGGACGGTGAAGACCGTGCCGATGATGATGGTGGTCAGGTAGATGTCAGAGCCCATGATGGTGTACATGGGGTCCCCGGCGGTGAGGGCGGGGAACAGGTAGGCCAGCACGTCGGTGACCTGAATGGCCTCCCAGGGGATGATGGCCACGAAGGCGCCGAAGGCCCCCCAGCCGGACAGGAAGGAGACCTTCTCGCCGAAGGCGGCATAGGCGAAGGCAGACCCGCCTCCGGCCACGGGCAGCATGGGGACCAGCTCGGCATAGACCAGGCCGAAGGGGACCATGATGAGCAGGCAGAGCAGGTAGCCCAGGGAGGCGGGGATGGGGCCGCCGGAGCCGGACATCCAGCCGTTGATGGAGACCGCCCAGCCCACGCCCACGATGGCGCCGAAGCCGATGCAGAAGAAATCAAGGGCGCTGACGCCCTTTTTTGCTGTGGTTGGTTGTGTACGCATAACTTACCTCTTTTCTTTGTCCCGCCCGTGGGCGGGTGGGTCAAATGGATCCTCTCTCCAGGGGAACAGAAACAAACCTCCTTTCTGTCATGGTTTCACCTGTATTCTATTCCCATGGGCGGGAGGAATTTGTCGATAGGAGGCAGGCTATGGAATATTTTTACATAGAAAAAGGCTCCCTCCGAAGAGGGAGCCTTTTCACGGTAGGTTTTAAACACACACACAGGCAAGCTGTAGATTTCTTACTTCTGGCGCATTGCCTTCAGGTCCAGATCGCCGAACATGTTCTTCTCGCGCTCCTCGGGGGACAGCTTGTTACGCTGGCCGCCGCAAGCGAAGAACAGAACGTAGCCGATGACGATGTAGACGACGAAGACGATCAGAGCCTTGGTACCAGCGAACCAGGGGCTCATGGGGATCAGAGCGCCGACGAAGTAGATGACGCCTGCGATGGCTGCCCAGTAAGCAATGGGGGTAGCCAGCTTGTAGGGACGCTCAGCGTTGGGCATATCCTTACGCAGCTTCAGCAGAGCCAGGGAGGAGAGCATCCAGGACAGGATGAATGCGGTTGCGGAGAAGCAGGTGACGGTGTCGATCATGTTGTAACCCAGGAAGGGGCCGATGAAGGACAGGATGGTGACGACGTACAGACCGTTGATGGCAACGCCGTTCTTCTGGACAGCCAGAGCGCCGGGCAGCATCTTTGCACGGGCCATAGCCATCAGCAGGTTTGCGGAAGCGGTGAAGAAGCCGTTCCAGGTGGTGAACAGACCAGCCAGAGCACCGATGGTGATCAGCCAGTACAGAGCTGCGCCAGCGCCGCCTTCATAGACGAACTTGAACATGTTGGAAGCAGCGGGACGGTCCAGGGTCAGGAACTCCTGCCAGGGATAAGCATAACCGAAGGAGAACAGCAGGAATGCGTAGAAGACGCAGGCCAGACCGACGGACATAACGACGGTGGTACCGACGGACTTGACGTCGCCGCCAGCTTCCTCAACGCCCTGGGGAATGGTTTCGAAACCAGCCAGGAAGAATGCTGCGGTACACAGGATGCCGAATGCGCCGCCCAGCAGGCTGCCGTGGTTTGCACCCTCAGCGGGGGAGTAGATGGGCTGCAGGTTCTGCATGTCGCCGCCGATCAGGCCGGCAACTGCGCCGATGACAGCAGCAGCAACCAGGAAGATGCACAGGAACTTCTGCAGAACTGCTGCAGAGGACAGGCCCTTACGGTTCAGCAGGAACAGCAGGATGGTGAAGATGGTACCAATGATGATGGTGGTCAGGTAGATGGGGGAGCCCATAACCTCGTACATGGGTTCGCCGGCAGTCAGGACGGGGAACATATAAGCCAGAACGTCAGTGACCTGGATTGCTTCCCAGGGAATGATTGCCACGAATGCACCGAATGCAGCCCAACCGGACAGGAAGGAGATCTTCTCGCCAAATGCTGCATAAGCGAATGCGGAGCCGCCGCCAGCGACGGGCAGCAGGGGAACCAGCTCAGCGTAGACCAGGCCGAAGGGGACCATGATCAGCAGAACCATCAGATAGCCAAGAGCTGCAGGAACGGGGCCGCCGCAGCTGGACATCCAACCATTGATGGAAACAGCCCAGCCGACACCGACGATAGCGCCGAAACCGATGCAGAAGAAATCGATCGCGCTCATGCCCTTCTTTTCGGGACTATTACTCATAAATATACCTCTTTTCTTTGCGGGCCGTGCACCGATTGTGCACGACGGTGGTGAAATCTCTTCTCTTTTATACGGGTATGGTGTAATAAAAGAATATGATTGCCTGCGCGGGCCTCCTTTCTGACTTAGGCGGTTCTATTCTTTGGTTTTGTGTAAAATAGAACGAAGTGTGAGGCTAAAAACCAATCTTATTATAAAAAATGATGATAGATATGTAAAATTGAGAAAATCTATACATCTATTTGATTCTTCTTTGGCTGGTGAAGGGTTTTTCTGCAAAAAAAAGCAGCAGCAAGCACAGGCTTTGTGCTTGCTGCTGAGTTATGAGCAATCAGGAATAGAAAAATCACATGTAGGAAGAAAATCGTCCGTGTAGGAAGAGCCGGACGATCAGCGTGCTTCTTTTCCTTGGTTACAGTATAGCCCCTCTGCAGCAAAAAGTAAAATTGAGAAAGACAATAGAACCATTCAAGATTTTTTCTATGACATCGTTTGCGGGCTGTGATAAAATATGAAATATCGAAACGAACAAAAGAGGTGGGAAATTTTGGGAAAATATTTGCCGGTCATCGTAACGGCTGAGTGCGGCAGTCTGACCCGCGCAGCCCAGACCCTGGGCTATACCCAGCCCAGCCTTGGCTATATCATCAGCAATCTGGAAGAGGAGCTGGGGGCCAAGATCTTTTTCCGCAGCCAGCGGGGCATGACCCTTACCGATGTGGGGGCCAAGATGCTCCAGACCATGCGGAAGATCGAGGCCCTGGAGCAGGAGCTTCAGGAACAGGCCCAGGTGGGCCAGGGCGGCCTGCTTCGGGTGGGCATCTTCCCCAGCGTTGCGGTCCAGTGGCTCCCCGGCATTTTGGTGGATCTCCGCAGTGAGTTTCCTGACACCACCATCAAGCTGGAGCATCAGATCTACTATCTGGACGGCGAGATCGGCGTGAAGGAACACCGTCTGGACTGCGCCTTCTTCACGGGAAAGTGCCCGCCGGGCCTGGACCGGGTGGTCCTGTATGAGGACCCCTACTACCTGATCGTCAATTCCAACAGCGATCTGTCAGACCTGGAGGAGGTCTCCCTGGAGGATGTGGTGGGAAAGTATCAGTTCATCCCCACCCACGAGAGCTTCGACAGCGAAAGTGCCATCTGGGAGGTCTACCACGCCTTTGAGAAGAAGAATGTGGTGGACGTCCAGCCCCAGGAAAACCGTATGGCCGTGGCCATGGTGGAGGCCGACCTGGGCATCACCATCCTGCCCGGTCTGGATGCCATGGACCTGGGAGCCCCCCGCAGCGTGAAAGCCATCCCCTTCCGGGAAGGCCTCTCCCGGACCATCAGCCTCCTCTGCCCCAAGGACCTGGAAAAGTCCCCTCTGATCGCAGCCTTCCTGCGGTTTACCCAGAAGCGGGTGGAGATTTGGAAGGCAGAAAAAAACCTTTGATCCACAAAAAATCCCATCGCACATGTCGTGCGATGGGATTTTTTCATACGGGAAGGGATCAGTTCCAGAAGTCGGTCTTTTCCTTCAGGCCGATGTCAGCAGCCTTGAACTCGGGGTCCTTGCCTGCCTTGCGCTGGGCGATGTAATCGTTCAGTGCAGCCATGGCGGGCTTGGTGAGGATCAGGATGACAGGGATGTTGATGACGACCATCAGAGCCTGGAAGAGGTCAGCAGTGTTCCAGGCCAGGTTCATGCTCATCATAGCGCCCAGCAGGACGATGACGGCGGCGACGCCGCGGAAGACGGTCATGAAGGTCTGGCTGGGGACACGCTTGAGGATGAACTTCAGGCAGCCTTCACAGTAGTAGTAGTTGCCGATCAGGGTGGTGAAGGCGAACAGAGCCATGGAGACAGCGATGAAGATGGGGCCGAAGCCGCCGAAGGAGGCCTGCAGAGCAGCCTGGACGTAGGGAGCGCCGGCCAGCTCCTCGGTGGGGGCCACGCCGGAGCACAGGCACATGAAAGCGGTGGCGGAGCAGATGATCAGGGTGTCCAGGAAGACGGACAGCATCTGCACCAGGCCCTGCTTGACGGGGTGGGAGACGTCTGCGGAAGCAGCGGCGTTGGGAGCGGAACCCATACCGGCCTCGTTGGAGTACAGGCCGCGCTTGACGCCCTGCATCAGGCAGGAGCCGGCGAAGCCGCCGAAGATGGCCTGGAAATCAAAGGCATCGGCAAAGATGGTGCCCAGAACGCCGGGGACCAGGTTCAGGTTCATGACCATGACCACCAGAGCAACGGCAACGTAGATGACGCCCATGATGGGGACCATAACGCCGGTGACCTTCACCAGACGCTTGCCGCCGCCCATGACGCAGACGGCGAACAGGATGGCCAGGATAGCGCCCACGAAGATGGGGGTGGAGCCTTCCTTGTAGAAGGAGAAGCCGGAGAAAGCGGACTGCAGGTTGTAGGAGGCCAGCATGTTGTAGCCCACTGCATAGGTCAGGATGATGATGATGGCAAAGATGATGCCCAGCCAGCGCTGGCGCAGAGCGGTCTCCATGTAGTAGGAGGGGCCGCCGTAGCAGGAACCGTCGGGAGCACGGCGCTTATAGATCTGGGCCAGGGTGGACTCCACATAAGCGGAGGCGCCGCCCAGAACGGCGGTCATCCACATCCAGAACACGGCGCCGGGGCCGCCCAGGCAGATGGCGGTGGAGACGCCCACGATGTTGCCGGTACCAACGCGGGATGCGGTGGAGATCAGCAGAGCGCCCAGGGAGGAGGTAGCCCCCTCGGTCTTGGGCTTTTCCATGATGACGCGGAAGGCTTCGGGCAGCAGGCGGATCTGGATCAGCTTGGTGCGGAAGGTGAAGAACAGACCAGCAACCACCAGGAACAGGGGAACCCAGGGATCGTACAGGAACCCGCTGATGGCATTGACTACGCCGTCAATGCTTGCGAGGATATCGCTCATTTTTTTCACTCTTTCTTTTTTTTGTTCTCTCTGAGTCAATGACTCAACCTTTATATCTTACGTGAAAAATGTAAGATTTGCAAGAATTATTTAATGGAAAAAACAGGAAAGTGCCCGGGCGATTGCCCGGGCACTCGGTCATTGTGTAAAGTGTGCGTTACAAATCAAAAAGATAGGAGGAAAGAGTGATGTTCCTGCATAGGATTCAACCTCATTTCCATTCTTTTCCGGGAAGGCTGGGGAGCCTTCGATCTCACTCGTGTCGGTAACCACGGTGAGGTGGTAAACGTACAACATAGGGTGACGGTCTCAGCCGCTGGGGAGAACCACCTGCTGAATGGGAACTGACAGCTGCTGACTGTTGGTTTCCCACCTGGCGCTCCACCGAACCGGTGGACCCTTCGAACCAAAGGAAGATCATCTTTGGTACGGTTAGTATACAACAAAGTGAACAGAAATGCAAGAGGAAATTTCGAAAAACTGGACATTTTTACAAATAGAAACCAAAAAGAGACCGAACCCAAGGTTCGGTCTCTTTTGCTTACTGTGCTTCATAGGTGATCTTGCCGCCGGCCATGGTGAGGCAGACGGACAGGTCCTTGATCTCCCCATGGGGGACGGTGAAGATGTCCCGGTCCAGGACCACCAGGTCGGCCAGCTTTCCGGCCTCCAGGGTGCCCAGATCAGTCTCGGCGTGGACCAGCTTGGCGGCATTCACCGTGTAGATGGCCGCGGCTTCCTCCGGGGTCAGGGCCTGGTCCGGCAGGAAGGGGGTGGGATCCTCCTGGGAGGTGGGGCGGTTCACGGCGCAGTGGATGCCCCACAGGGGAGAATAATCCTCCACGGGACAGTCGGAGCCGCCGCCCACCAGGACGCCCACATCCATCAGGGTCTTCCAGGCATAGGACTCGGCGGTGCGCTCGCCCATGCGGGAGGGGGTCAGGGGAGCATCCGAGGGGATAAAGGCGGGCTGGACATCGGCCCCCATACCCAGAGCGGCCATCTGCTCGTAGAGGGCCCGGTCACCGAACTGACAGTGGACCACACGATGGCACAGGGGCTTGGGGTCCTTGGCCTGGACCTTGCCGACCGCTTCCACGAAGGAGGCGGTGGCTCCGTCGCCAATGGCATGGCAGGAGACCTGCAGGTCGTTGTCATGGCAGAGGGCCACCATCTCATCCAAAGCCTCCTGGGTGTAGACGGCGATGCCCCGGTTGCCCGGGTCGTCGCTGTAGTCCTCCCGCAGGAGGGCGGTCCGGGCGCCCAGGCTGCCGTCGGCAATGAGCTTCACGTTGCCCACCTTCAGCCAGTCAGAGCCCTGGAAGGAGCGCAGGGGCTGGGAGAGGAGTTCCTTTCGGAAGACCTCCGGCCGGGCGGCCTCCCACTCCTCCCACAGACGGACGGAGAGGGCGTTCCGGTCCTCCAGGGTCTCAAAGGCGGCCTTCAGGTCGGCCCACTCCACGCCGCCCTGGGGGCCCACGTCGTCGCTGTGGACGCCGGTGAGGCCCACGGCGGCAAAGGCCTTGCCGGTCTCCTCCACCAGATGCTCGATCTGTGCCTGGGTGAGCCGGGGACGGGCCTGCTTGATCTGATCCAGAGCAGACTCCCAGATGACGCCGTTGAGCTTGCCGTTCTCCCCCTTGTCCAGCTGGCCGCCGGGGATGACGGTGTTTTCGTCAAAGCCCGCCATAGCCAGGGCTTTGGGGTTGGCGGCGCCCACATGGCCGCAGATGCGGTCCAGGATCACGGGATGGTCGGCAGAGATGGCCTGGGCGGTGCTGCCGTCGGGGAGAACGGGGGGATCGAAGAGGTTGTGGTCAAAGCCATAGCCAATGATCCACTCGCCCTCCGCCAGGTCATGGGTGGCCACGTACTCCCGGCCCCGTTCCACGATCTCCTCCAGGGATTTGACCCCCCGCAGGTCCAGCTGCTGGAGACCCTCGCCCACCATGAGCATGTGCATGTGGGTGTCCACGAAGCCGGGCAGGACGCAGCGGCCCTGCAGGTCGATGCGCCGGGTGTTTTCATCGGCCAGGGCCAGGACGGCGTCATCAGTGCCTACCATGGCGATGCGGTCCCCCTGGACAGCCAGGGCGGACACCGTCCGCCCGGCCATGGTGTGGATGACACCGTTGTAGAAAATGGTATCCATAGGAATTACCTCCAAAGAGCCTCGCAGAGTTTTCCTGCCCGCAGGCAGGAAAAGGAGGTGAAATGTATTTTTTCGGTGGCTTTGCCGCCGAAAAAATTCTTCTCAGCCAACAAACGTACAAGGCCGCCCGTCAGAGACGGACGGCCTGTGCGCTGCAGTTGGCTGCAATCTTCAAAATTTGAAGCCCAACGAAGTGGGTTCAAATTTTCTTATCCCACGGGGTGCACATCCTGGAAGTGGATGTTCCAGATCCAGGAAGCGTTCATGGTGACGCCCTCGAAAGCGGCGTTCATGGCGATGTTCTTCACGGGATAGTACATGTAGATGTAGGGGGTCTCAGCCATGACGATATCCAGAGCCTGGAACATCATGTCGTTGCGGGCCACGGGATCACTGCTCTGCAGCTGCTGGTTGATCAGGTTGGTGACCTCTTCGTTGTTGTAAGCAGCAGCGTTGGAGCTGTTGCCGCCCTGGCACAGAGGCAGCAGGTTGCCGGAGGGATCGGGATAGTCAGCTTCCCAACCAGCCATCAGCATGTCGTAGTCACGCAGGCCGTCGGCATCCAGGATCTCGCCGAACTGCATAGCGGTGTGCTCGTCGGTGGAGACCTTGTCGATGGTCACGGTGATACCGACCTGAGCCAGCTGCTCCTGGATGGCCAGAGCCATGGAGTTGCGCAGGCTGTTGTCGTTGACCACCAGGTTGCACTCGAAGCCGTCAGCATAGCCGGCCTCTGCCAGCATAGCCTTGGCAGCTTCCACGTCATAGGTGTGAGCGGGAGCGTTGGCTGCGTACTCGGTCCATGCGTCCACCTCGGAGCCGAACAGAGCTGCGGAGTTGGGCAGGGGGGTGGAAGCCTCGCCTGCGTTCTTGATCAGGGAGCTGTAGATGGTCTCCAGATCAATGGCGGTGTAGATGGCGTTGCGGACGGCTGCGTTGTCGAAGGGAGCCTTCTCGGTGTTGAATGCCAGGAAGGTGACGCCGAAGCCGGAGGAGGTGGTCATGGTCAGGTTTTCGTCGCCAGCGATGACGTCCAGCATGTTTTCGGGGGGAGCCACGGTGCAGTCCACGTCGCCGGTCTGCAGAGCGGTGACACGGGTGGTGTCTTCGGTGATGATCTTGAAGGTCAGGTTGTCATAGTAACCTGCGTCCTCACCCCAGTAGTTCTCGTTGCGGGTCAGTTCCACGGAGGTGCCGTTCTGCCAGCTGACGAACTGGTAGGGGCCGGTGCCGATCAGGCCGCCCTCGGGGGTGCCCAGCTTGTCGCCGGCTTCCTCAGCGTGAGCCTTGCTGATGACGTGGCAGGCGGTGGTGCCGGGGACATACTGCCAGGTTGCGTCGGGGGTTGCCAGGGTGACGGTCAGTTCCCAGTCGCCGGTCTGCTCGATGGATGCCACGTTGTCATACATCCAGCCCAGGTAGGAAGCGGTGTCGGGGTTCTGGATACGCTCCATGGAGTACAGGACGTCTTCCATGGTCATGGCCTCGCCGGTGGAGAAGGTCACGTCGTCACGGATCTGATAGACATAGGTGACGTCGTCCACCTGCTCCCAGCTGGAAGCCAGCATGGGCTGCAGCTGGTTCTCTTCGTCGAAGACCAGCAGGCCCTGGGTGATCTGGTTGACCACGGGGTTGGTGGTGAAGTCATAAGCGAAAGCGGGGTCCAGCTTCACGATATCGCTGTCCAGAGCGATGGTGAAGGTATCCTTCTCAGCAGCAGCGCTGTCGCCGGAAGAGTCACCGCCGCCGCAAGCGGTCAGCAGGGTGAACATCATGGCTGCGCACATGACCAGAGCAAGGATGCGAGAGAATCTGTTCATTTTTCTTTTCCTCCATTTCTAAATTATCTTCGAACGGCCAAATGCCGAAACGAACAAAGGGAAGTGCCGGGGGTCAGCCAACCAGGTGGCAGGCCACCAGGTGGTTGTTGCCCACGTCCTTGAGCTGGGGACGGCTCTCTCTGCACTGGGGCTGGCACTTGGGGCACCGGTCGGCAAAGGGACAGCCGGGGGGCACGTCGATGGCGCTGGGCAGGTCGCCCTGGAGGACGATCCGCTGCTTCTTGTGCTCGGGGTCCAGGGTGGGGATGGCGGACATGAGGGTCTGGGTGTAGGGGTGCAGGAGGTTATTGAAGAGCTCTTCGGACTCGGCCTGCTCCACCACGGTGCCCAGGTACATGACGGCCACCTGGTCGCACAGGTGGCGGACCACGGTCATCTCGTGGGAGATAAAGAGCATGGTCAGAGAGAACTTCTCCCGCAGGTCCATCATCAGGTTCAGGATCTGGGCCTGGACAGACACGTCCAGAGCAGACACGGGCTCGTCAGCCACGATGAAGGCGGGGTCCAGCAGCAGGGCCCGGGCGATGGCCAGGCGCTGGAGCTGACCGCCGGACATTTCGCTGGGGATCCGGTGGAGGGTGTCCTCGGGAAGGTTGATCTCCTTCAGAAGGTATTTGATCTTTTCCTCGGCCTCGTTGGCGGGCATCTTGTGGACCTTGGCCACCTCCCGCAGGGCGGAGCCGATCTTCTGCTTGGGGTTGAAGGAGGCGTAGGGGTTCTGGAAGATCATCTGCATGTTCCGGCGGAGGGGAAGCAGGTCCTTGCCGGACAGGTCGGTGATGTCCTGGCCCTGGAAGTAGACCTTGCCGCCGGTGATGGTCTCCAGGCGGAGGAGGGAGCGGCCCAGGGTGGACTTGCCGCAGCCGGACTCACCCACGATGCCGAAGATGCTCCCCTTGGGGACGGAGATGGACACGTCGCTGACGGCGTGGAGGACCTTCTTGGGTTCGCCTAGTTTCTTAGAGGCGATGGGGAACTCCTTGACCAGGTGTTCGGCTCGAATGACGGGCTCAGACATGGGCGGGCACCTCCTTGTCCAGGGGTTTGAAGCAGGCGGCCAGGTGGCCGCCGCCGCAGTCTGCCATGGCGGGATAGGCCTTCAGGCAGCGGTCCTCCGCATAGGGGCAGCGGGGGGCGAACATACAGGAGAGAGGGGGCTCAAAGAGAGCCGGGGGAGAACCGGGGATGGTCTCCAGACGGGAGCCCTTGGCGCCGCCGCCGGGGATGGAGCGGATGAGGGCCCGGCTGTAGGGATGGCTGGCACCCTGGAGCAGCTCCCGGGTGTCGCCGGTCTCCACCACCTTGCCGGCATACATGACGGAGACCCGGTCGCAGGTCTCGGCCACCACGCCGAAGTTGTGGGTGATGAGCAGGATGCTCATGCCCATGTCGGCGGAGAGCTGCTGGAGGAGCTCCAGGATCTGGGCCTGGATGGTCACGTCCAGAGCGGTGGTGGGCTCGTCGGCAATGAGGAGCTTGGGGGAGCAGGCAATGGCCATGGCGATCATGACACGCTGCTGCATACCGCCGGAGAGCTCAAAGGGATACTGCTTGCAGCGCTTGCTGGCGGGTTCGATGCCCACCTTGGCCAGGAGTTCCTGGGCCTTTTCCATGGCCTCGGCCTTGCTGGCTCCGGTGTGGATCCGGTACATGTCGGCGATCTGGCTGCCGATGGTCATGATGGGGTTCAGGGAGGTCATGGGGTCCTGGAAGATCATGGAGATCTCCGTGCCCCGGAGCTTTTCCATCTCCCGGTTGGACAGGTCCAGCAGTTCCTTTCCCTCAAAGCGGATGGAGCCCCGCATGCGGCTGCGCTGGGGGTTGTGGAGCCGCAGGATGGACTTGGCGGTCATGGACTTGCCGCAGCCGGACTCGCCCACGATGCCGTGGATCTCGCCGGGCCGGACGGCCAGGTCCACGCCGGACAGGGCGTAGACGATGCCCCGGGTGGACATGAGTTCTACGGTGAGGTTCTGGATCTCTAACAGGTTATCCATCCACGGCACCTCCTTCCTTGGCCAGCTTCTTGTTCATCTTCTTTTCGTACTTGTCGATGTTGGGCAGGGCGGTCTGGGACTGGTCCAGGTACTGGTGCAGGCCGTCGCTGAAGATGTTCAGGGCAACGACCACGATAACGATGACCAGACCGGGGGCCAGAGAGAGCATGGGGTTCATCAGAAGGACGGCACGGCCCTCGTCCAGCATGGCGCCCCAGTCGGCCTGGGGGGGCTGGGTGCCCAGACCCAGGAAGGACAGGGAGGCCAGGTCCAGGATGGCGTAGGCGATGTCCAGGGCGATCTGCACCAGGATGGTGGAGATGCAGTTGGGCAGGATGTGCCGGTAGATGATGCGGGTGTCGGAATAGCCCAGAGACACGCAGGCGGAGACATAGACCTTGTTCTTCTCCACCAGGGTCAGGGAGCGGGTCAGACGGGTGAGCATGGGCACGTACACGATGCCCAGGGCCAGCACGGCGTTGAAGGTGTTGCGGCCCAGACCGGCCACCAGGATGAAGGCCAGCAGCAGGGAGGGGAAGGACAGCAGCACGTCGCAGCAGCGCATGATGATGGTGTCGATCATGCCGCCCTTGTAGCCGGAGATGAGGCCCAGGGGAATGCCGATGACCATGGAGATGGCCACCACCAGCAGGGCGCTGACCAGGGCGGTCCGGCCGCCGTAGAGGATGCGGGAGAACAGGTCACGGCCGTTCTGGTCGCAACCCAGGATGTGCTCAGGAGAGGGCTTGGCCAGACATTGGGTCAGATCCTGGGCGTTGGGGTCGTAGGGGGCGATGACGGGGGCGAAGATACAGGCCAGCAGGATGATGACCAGAATGGAGAAGGCCACGGTCACGCCGGGGGTAAAGAGCTTGCCCACGTTCTTTTTCTTTTTGGAGCGGTAAAGGGGGCTATGCCCGGTGAATGCACTGATCATAGTTCTCCCTCCTTACTTCATGCGGATCCGGGGGTCCAGAACGGCGTAGAGGATGTCCACCAGCAGGTTGATGACCAGGAAGATGGTCACCATCAGCAGGGTAACGCCCTGGACCACAGGGTAGTCAGCGGCTTTGATGCCCGAGATGAGCAGGTCGCCCAGGCCGCCCATGGCGAAGACGCTCTCCACCAGCACTGCGCCCACCAGCATGGTGCCGATCTGGACGGAGGTGACGGTGATGATGGGAATAAGGGCGTTCTTCAGGGCGTAGGTGATGATGACACGGCCCCGGGGCAGACCCTTGGCGGTGGCCGTGCGGATATAGTCAGAGTTCAGCTGCTCGATCATGGTGGTGCGGGTGATGCGGCTGGTAAGGGCCACCATGTTCATGGCCAGGGCGATGGCGGGCAGGATCATCTCCCGAATGCCGTTGCCCTGATAGATGGCCGGGAACCACTTGAGTTCCAGCGCGAAGACCAGCATCAGCACCAGAGCGGTCAAAAAGACCGGGGAGGCCACGAAGATCAGCGTCAAGGTTGACAATAGCTTGTCCAGCCACGTGTTCATTTTGACGGCGCTGATGACGCCCACAGGGATGGCGATGAGGATGGCCAGCAGACCTGCCATGAGGACCAGGGACAGGGTGGTGCCGATACGCTCACCAATGAGGAAGTCCACATCCTGCTTATAGGTGTAGCTCTCACCGAACTCGCCCTGAAGGACGCCGGTGATCCAGATGACATACTGCTCCGGATAGGATTTATCCAGATGATAATGCTCTCTCAGCTCCTGCTTGGTCTCCTCACTGACGTTCTTGCCGTTGGTCATGGAGGCAACAGGGTCCGAGGGGGTGATGCGGACCATGGCGAAGATGAGCACAGAGACCGCGATCAGGACCAGGACCATCTGTCCCAGCCGCTTGAGAACGAATTTTCCCACGGAAACACCTCTCTCTTTGGGTTTGTTCTGCCTGGGCAGTGTCCTCCGGGCCGTGGGAAACAGGGGTGCAGCAGTGCATAAAACCCGCGAAAAGGTCCGGAGAATGAATAAAAAAACAAAAAATAAGGGAATATTCAGATATTCAATTATAGGCCTTTCGGAAAGGAGTGTCAAGGGAACAAGAGGAAACAGAGCAGAAAAATGGGAATCTTCTTGACATTCTCTTTTGGTGGGATATACTAAGAGACGGAAGGCCCGTGGCGGTATCAGGCCCTCCGGACAAGTTCATACAGCTCCGGCTTTTGTGGCGTATGCGCGACCTCGTTCAGGACAGAGCGGGACACGCATTCTTGTTCGCTGAACAAGGGAATCCGGTGAGAAACCGGGACACGGCAGGTTTGTTTTCCTGCTGTGCTGTAAGCATGGAGGGCGTTCTTTTTCCGCGAAAGCGGGTCACTGGGGCAACCTGGGAAGGCGAAGGACGGCCGCTGAGGGAGGTCTCCCTCTGAACATGTGAGTCAGAAGACCTACAAAACGGAACACCTGCCCCCAGGGGACAGGTGTTTGATGCCATGTTCTGAGACAGAAGCGGATGCAGGAGCGCATCTGCTTTTTATTTTTTGCGGAAAGGAGGGGGACCATGGAACATCGGGACGCCTTTTCTGGCTGTCACCCGGCTGTCAACTTTTTATACTTTGCCCTGGTGCTGGTCTTCACCATGGTCTTCCTCCATCCGGTGAGTCTGGTGGTCTCCCTGGGGACGGCCCTGGCCTATCTGACCGCCCTGAAGGGAATGGAATCCATAAAGAACGGGATGAAGTTCCTGGTCCCCATGATGCTCATGGCGGCCATCCTGAACCCGGCCTTTAACCATGAGGGAGTCACCATCCTGACCTATCTGCCCTCGGGCAATCCCCTGACCCTGGAGAGCATCCTTCGGGGGTTGGCCGGGGCGGTGATGCTGGCCGCTGTCATCACCTGGTTTCAGTGCTACTCGGCGGTGATGACCTCGGATAAGTTCGTCTACCTCTTCGGGCGGGTCATTCCCGCTTTGAGCCTGGTGCTGAGCATGACCCTGCGGTTCATCCCCAAGTTCCGGGCCCAGCTTCAGGTGGTCACCCAGGCCCAGCGGTGTGTTGGGCGGGATGTGTCCCAGGGAAGTGTGGCCCAGCGGGTGCGGACGGGGATCACCATCCTGTCCATCCTCATCACCTGGAGTTTGGAGAACGCCATCGAGACGGCGGACTCCATGAAGAGCCGGGGCTATGGCCTGCCGGGACGGACGGCCTTTTCCATCTACCGCTTTGATCAGCGGGACAGGGTTTTGCTGATCTGGCTGCTGGTCCTGGGGGGATATATCTTGGTTGGCTGGCTCGCCGGCGGCCTGGCCTGGCAGTACGCTCCCGTGCTCCGGGGCGCCCTGGGGGTCCTGCCCATGACCTTCCAGCTGGCCTATCTGGCCCTGTGCCTGACACCTATTATATTAAATAGAAAGGAGGACCACGGATGGAACGCATTGCAGAAAGAATAACAAAGGAAGACTGCACCCTGGAGCGGCTGGTAACCACCATCCCCCTGGCGGACTATGTTCCCTGGTGTGTGGATGTGCCAAAGTTTCTGGCCTACTGCAAGGACTGCCCCAGTTACGGGACCCGCTGGTCCTGCCCGCCCCACGACTACGACCCCATGGACCTGTGGGTCAGATACGAGGCGCTGAGCCTGGTGGTGCTTGTCATCACCCCCAGTCCCGGGATCGGACGGGACCGGGCCATGGACATCCTGGCACGGGAGAAGAATGCCCTCCTGGAGGAACTGCTTGCCCTGGAGAGCAAGATCCCCGGCTCACTGGCCCTGTCTGCCGGGAACTGCCAGCTGTGCCGGTTTTGCGGCAGAAGCAGGGGAGAGCCCTGCTGTCATCCCGAAAAAATGCGCCCCTCCATGGAGGCCCTGGGAGGGGACGTGTCCCTGACTCTGGAGCACTACCTGGGGCGGACCATCCAGTGGACCCGACCGGGGGAGACACCCCCGTACCTGACCCTGGCCGGGGGTCTGCTCATCCCCGGTGGGTGGAAAGGAGGGGGCCATGGAGCAGCTCTTTGAGATCCTTGATTTCTCCTTTGCCTACCCGGAGGAGGAGACCAAAGCCCTGGACGGTCTGACCCTGGACGTGGCGCAGGGAGAGTTTCTGGTCCTCTGCGGCCCTTCGGGCTGCGGAAAGTCCACCCTCCTGCGGCAGCTGAAAACCGTTCTGGCCCCCCATGGGGCCAAGTCCGGCGCCATCCTCTTTGAGGGGACGCCCCTGGATCAGGTGGATGCCCGGACCCAGAGCCAGCGGATCGGCTTTGTCCAGCAGAACCCGGAGAACCAGATCGTCACCGACAAGGTCTGGCACGAGCTGGCCTTCGGCCTGGAGAGCCTGGGGTACGACACCCCCACCATCCGCCGCCGGGTGGCGGAGATGGCCTCCTTCTTCGGCATCCAGACCTGGTTTTATAAAAACGTCACCGATCTGTCCGGGGGCCAGAAGCAGCTGCTGAACCTGGCCTCTGTGATGGTCCTCCAGCCTGCCGTCCTCATCCTGGACGAGCCCACCAGCCAGCTGGACCCCATCGCCGCCTCGGACTTTTTGGCGGTGCTGGGCAAGATCAACCGGGAGCTGGGGACTACTATTATATTAACAG